>NZ_JBPQTV010000003.1:0-77546 GCF_051386515.1 Streptomyces sp. URMC 123
ACCGCGCCGACGAACGTGGTCTTGCCCACGCCGAAGCCGCCCGCCACCACGATCTTCGCGGAGGTGGTGGAGCGGGCCGCTCCGCTAGAGCTTCCGAAGTCCACTGAGCACCCTTTCGAGCAGTGTCACATCCGGCGTGCCGCCGGCCTCGGTGCCGCCGCCCGGCTGGTGGATCGCCACCATGCCGGCCTCGGCGAGGTCCGCCACCAGAATCCGCGCCACACCGAGCGGTATCGCCAGCAGCGCGGAGACCTCCGCGACCGACTTCACCTCACGGCACAGGTGGCAGATGCGCTGGTGCTCCGGGAGCAGCGTGCCCATGACGGCGGGGTCGGCCGTGGTGCTGACCAGCGCCTCGATGGCGAGCTGGTAGCGCGGCCGGGTCCGGCCCCCGGTCATGGCGTACGGCCGCACCAGCGGTTGGTCGCCCTCACCCATGTACGACGCGTGATGGCCGTACGGGTCGGGCGAGGCGGATTGCGGGGTCATGAATCCTCCGGGCGGGACAGCAGATTGGTCGGATTGCCGTCAGGCGGTGCCGGTGGGGGGAAGGCGAGCGGCCGGACGTTCGGACGGTGTTCTTGCGTTCGGTCGATCGTAATGGTCAGTTCAGGAGGCTGCCCTGGAGTTCGGCGCGGAGGTCGGGGGTGAGGACCGTGCCCGCGCGGTCGACGAGGAGGGCCATCTCGTAGCCGACGAGGCCGATGTCGCACTCGGGGTGGGCGAGGACGGCCAGGGAGGAGCCGTCGGAGACGGACATGATGAAGAGGAAGCCGCGTTCCATCTCCACCACGGTCTGGTTGACGGCGCCGCCCTCGAAGATGCGGGAGGCTCCGGCGGTCAGCGAGGTCAGGCCGGAGGCCACGGCCGCGAGTTGGTCGGCGCGGTCGCGTGGGAACCCTTCGGACATCGCGAGAAGGAGTCCGTCGGCGGAGACCACCACCGTGTGGGACACACCGGGGGTGTTCTCCACGAAGTTGGTGATCAACCAGTTCAGATTCTGCGCCGCCTGGCTCATCGGACTCAACTAACGCTCCTGCTGGTAAGTGGGGCCAATACCACGGCCGTCCGTGCCGGCCTGTCGGCCCTGCTGGATGCCACGGCGAAGGTTGGTCAGCCGTCCGCGCACGTCGTCGGGCGCGCGCGAGACCTGCGGACCGGTCTGGGGGGTCTGCTGCTGGGCGGTGCCCGCGACCAGGTTGGCACGCGGGACCCGGCGCGGCAGACCGGAGGTGGTGATGCCGCCGGCCTTGGGCTCGCGGAGCTGCTCCGCGCGCCGCCACCGTTCGTCGTTGGGCGAGGTGCGCCAGTTGGCGCCCGTGTCGCCCTCCGAGCGGACCGTGGCACCCGGGTCGCGCCGCGGCATCGGTGCCCTGGGCTCCTCGGCCGGCAGGCTCGCCTCGGCGTTCTCACGGGAGGGTGCCGGGGCCGCGGGACCGGCCGGCTGCTCGCCGGGCTGGCCCTGCACGCCGCGGAACCAGTCCGACTCCAGCGCCTCGAACAGCGGCGTACGGCCGTCGCCCTGGCTCTCGGCGGGCGGGAGCGAGTCCTGCCCGGAGCCGTTCGGCAGCGCGTACTCGCCGGTCTGCTGCGGCAGGTCGTACTCGCCGGTCCGCTGGGGAAGATCGTACTCGCCCGTGCGCTGGGGGAGGTCGTACTCCCCGGTCTGCTGCGGGAGCTCGTACTCGCCCGTGCTCTGCGGGAGGCCGTACTCGCCGGTCTGCTGCGGGAGCTCGTACTCGCCGGTGCGCTGGGGCAGGTCGTACTCGCCCGTGCGCTGGGGGCCGCCGAGGGCGTCCGCCGCGCCGGTGTCGGCGCCCGCCTGGGGCACCCGGTGCTCCCCGGTGTGCTGCCCGACGGGGAACTCCCCGGTGTGCTGCGGGGTGCCACCGGCGTCCGGCCGCCGCGGCTCCAGGCCGGGCAGCGAGAACTCGGCGGTGTCGCCGGGGCCACGGCCCTGCGCGCCGTCACCGGCGGGGCGGTACGCCTCCGGCCGGTGCTCGCGCGGACCCGCGGCCTCGCCGACGCCGGGCTGCGGGAAGCGGCCCGTGGACTCGACGTCCTCGTGCCCCCGCGGCCCCTCGGACTCGTTCCCGGCGGGCGCCGACGACGGGGCCCGGCCGGGCCAGTCGTCGCCGCCGCTGCGGTCGGCACCCCAGCTGGGGCCGGCCGGGCGGCCGTCGCCGGGGAGCTCGCCCGCGGTGCCGCGGGCCGGCAGCTGGGGACGGCGGCGCGCGGGCGCGTCACCGCGGCCCTGGCCGCCCTGGGCGCCCGGAGCACCGGTCGGCGGGGCGACGGTGGGCGTGCCACCGCCGGCGCCGCGCGTGGGCAGGGCGCCGCCGCGCCGGGGCGCGGCCGGAAGGTTGTCGGAGCCACCGGGGCGGTCGCCGCCCTGGCCGCCGAAGGGGTCGGCCTGCCGGCCGCCGAAGGCACCGGAGCCCGCCTGGGGGTTCTGACCCGAGGGGCCGCCGAACGCGGCCCCGCCGGAGGACTGGCCCGCACCCGAGCCCGAGCCGCCGAAGGCGTCCGCGCCGCCGAACGCGCCGGCGCCCGCGGGGGAGCCCGCGCCCGGCCGCGACGGCAGACCGCCGGGGCCGCCCTGCGGACCGCCCGCGCCCTCGATCGGCATGCCCGCGGCGCGGCCCGCCGCGCCCGGCTCACGGCCGGGCAGCGCCGGCCGGGAACCGCCGACCTGGCCGCGCGGCTTCATGCCGGCGAGGCGGTTGGCCGCGGGGTTGTGGCCGCTCTTGCCGGGGGCACCGGGCCCACCCGGCCTGGCCGCGCCGCCCGCGCCGCCCGGCAGACCGGGCGCGCCCGGCGCACCGGACACCGCGCCCGGGGCACCCGAACCGGCCGCCGGAGCGCCCGGCTTGCCGGGGGCCGGCTTCTTGCCGCCCTGGGCGACGTCGACCGGCAGCATGACGAGCGCGGTGGTGCCGCCGGAGTCCGACGGCCGCAGCTGGATGCGGATGCCGTGCCGCAGGGACAGCCGGCCGACCACGAACAGACCCATGCGCCGCGAGACGGAGACGTCCACGGTCGGCGGGCTGGCGAGCCGCTCGTTGATCGCCGCGAGGTCCTCGGGGGACAGGCCGATGCCGGTGTCGTGGATCTCGACCAGCACCCGGCCGTCGGGCAGGGCGTGACCGGTGACCTTGACCTTGGTCTGCGGGGAGGAGAACGAGGTGGCGTTCTCCAGCAGCTCGGCGAGGAGGTGCACGAGGTCGTTGACGACGCGGCCGGCGACCTCGGTGGCCGGGACGCCGCTCAGCTCGATGCGCTCGTACTGCTCCACCTCGGAGGCGGCGGCGCGGAGCACGTCGACCAGCGGGACCGGACGGGTCCAGCGGCGGCCCGGCTCCTCGCCCGCGAGGACGAGGAGGTTCTCGCCGTTACGGCGCATACGGGTCGCGAGGTGGTCGAGCTTGAACAGCGAGGACAGCTGGTCCGGGTCGGCCTCGCGGGACTCCAGCTCGGAGATGAGCGAGAGCTGACGCTGGATGAGGCCCTGGCTGCGGCGCGAGAGGTTGGTGAACATCGCGTTGACGTTGCCCCGCAGCAGCGCCTGCTCGGCGGCGAGGCGGACCGCCTCGCGGTGCACGTCGTCGAAGGCCGCGGCCACCCGGCCGATCTCGTCCCGGCTGTGCACACCGACGGACTCGACGGAGGTGTCCACGTCCTGCGGGTCGGACTCGGAGAGCTGCTTGACCAGCTCGGGGAGGCGCTTCTGAGCGACCGTCTGGGCGGTGTCCTGGAGCCGGCGCAGCGAGCGCACCATGGAGCGGGCCACGACGAACGCGCCCACCAGCGAGACGCCGAGCACGAGCAGGATCACGACACCGTTGAGGATGGCGTCCTGCTGGGCCTCGGAGCGCAGCTCCGCCGCCTTCTGCTGCATCTCGTTGAGGAGGGTGTCCTCGATGCGGGACATTTCCTCGATCTTGGTGGTGTCCTGGTCGTACCAGTCCTTGTACGAGCGCTTCTCGGCCTCGATCTGGCTGTCCGGGGTCAGCATCCGCAGCGCGTACTGGTCGGCCGCGATGATCTCCGCGTTGCCGCCGTCGGAGAGCGCCTGGAGCAGCTGCTCCGACTCGGTCCTGCCCGCGTAGATCTGAATGAACTGGGCGAGCGCGGACTCGCCGCTGACCAGCGCCGACTGGCCGTACTGCCGGTCACTGACGGACAGCTTGGGCTTGGGCTGGTGGGCGAGACCGGCACTGACCATCGCGCGCTGGATGGACGCGTACTCCTTGGCGGAGGAGAACGCCGCCAGCGCGCGGGTGCTGCGGATCATGTCGCTGTTGCTGGTCGCCTGCGCCATGTCCTGGGAGAGCGAGAGCAGCGAGGTGATCAGCTCGTTGTAGCTGCTGACGGTCTGCGCGATGTAGTCGCTGTTGCTGTACGCGCCGGCGCGGATCGTCTTGATCTTCTGCAGCTGCTTGACGATGTTGACCAGCGAGGAGTTCGCGCCGACCAGCGCCGCGCTGTCGGACTGCTCGATCTCGCGGGTGGCCTCGCGGAACGACTGGATGGACCGGTTGGTCTTCTCCCGCGAGTAGACGACGTCGTCGTTCTTGTCGTCACCGGCGGCCAGCGGACCGGCGGAGTGGTCGCGCTCCTCCTGGAGCGCCTCCGCCAGGTCGGTGGCCTGCTTGGTCATCTTGGTGAGCAGCTGCATGTTGTCGAGCTGCTCGAGGTTGTCCAGCGAGGTGTTGATCCGCAGGCCACCGAGGGTGGTGGCGGCGACCACGGGGAGCGCCAGCAGGGACACCAGGCGGGTGGAGATGCGCCAGTTGCGCAGGGCTATCCGGCTGCCGGCGTCGGTCGGCGACTTGCCGGAGGACTTGCCGGAGGTCTTCGCCTCGCCCTTGGCCTTGCCGCCGGCCTTCGCCTTGCCGCCGCCCTTGGACGTCGAGCCGCCCTTGGCCTTGGCGCCGCCCTGGGTACCGCCCTGGGCACCCGTCACGGCGCCGGGTTCGGAGCCCGGGGCGGGAGCACCGACGACGGGTGCACCGCCGCCCGCTCCGCGATCCGGGCCCGGACCGGCCGGCGCGGCCGGTGGGGCACCCGGCCCCTGGGCGCGCTGAGGCGAGGAGCCACGGTCGGCCCCACCGCGCGGCTCCGGGTCCGCCGCCCCGCTGCCATCCCTTTTGAAACGTCCCTGCACTAGCGTCGCAACCTCTGGACCAGGCGTCCCGCCGTGATGTCCGGCGAAACGGTGTCGAGTCGTGGGGACACGGCCCCATGGCGGTCGTGAGTGACCGGCGCGCCTCCCCTTTCCACCGCCGCGCGGCGCTGCTCTGCGCCCAGCGCGCCGGCTGAATTCTGCGGCGGTCCGTGGAATTCCAGCACAGTGCCGGATCTCCAACAAGGGCGGTGGGTCCGGGTGCGATCCGAGTGACGCTTTGTGCGGAAGGCGTCACGAGACGTAGAAAGTGATGTCTGCGATAACGGACTTTTGCCCACGAGTCGCTCGCGGGTGCGGGCTGTCCCAGTAGCGATGATCGGGAGCGGAACGACCGCTTCAATGCGGCAATGTCCGTTTCGGGCGACTCGGATCGCCGCCCGTTTTGCCTCATTTGCCGGGCAACTCGTGAGCAAACTCACATGATGAAGGGCACTTCTTCCCGGGATTCGAGGGGAATTGGATGTTTAGCCTGACGCTTTACAGGGATGGCCGGCGCGTCAAGTGCCGGCCACCATCACGCCCCGCGCCGGCCCGGCGCCCGCAGCCCGAGGATCTCGCCCCGCCATGAAGACGACGATGATGTTCCGCAACATAGCCAACCCGCGGCGCACCACGCTGGCGCACCTGAAGGACGCCGACGAGCCGCGCCCGGCCCCCGCCGAGCTGCCGGAGCACCCCGTCGACCTGCCGACGCAGACCGCCAACCCGCGCCGCACCGTCCTGATGGACGCCCCGAAGGGCTGACCGGCTCGCGCGCTGCCGCGATCGCCTTGCCGCGCTCGCGAAAAGGGGAGCGTTAGCCTGGGGTGTCAGTCTCCCGCGAGTCAGTAAGGGGCAATCGCTTCCCGTGCGCATCGCCAGGTTCTCCATCGACGGCAACGTCGCCTTCGGTGTCGTGGAAGGGGACGCCGCCACCGAAGGCGGCCCCGTCCTCGACATCATCAAGGGCCACCCCTTCGCCGCATTCGAGCGCTCGGGCCGGAAGGTGCCGCTGAGCAAGGTCCGGCTGCTGCCGCCCGTCCTGCCCAACAAGGTCGTCGCGATCGGCCGCAACTACGCCGAACACGCGGCGGAGCTGGGCAACGAGGCCCTCGACGAGCAGGGGCGCCCGGTCGCCCCGGTCACCTTCCTCAAGCCCTCCACGGCCGTGATCGGCCCCGGCGACCCCATCGCCTACCCCTCCTTCTCGCAGGAGGTGCACCACGAGGCCGAGCTGGCCGTGGTGATCGGCCGCATGTGCCGGGAGGTCCCCCGGGAGCGCGTCAAGGACGTCGTCCTCGGCTACACCTGCGCCAACGACATCACCGCGCGGGACGTCCAGCGGAGCGAGAACCAGTGGGCCCGGGCCAAGGGCTTCGACACCTCCTGCCCGCTGGGCCCCTGGGTGGAGACCGAACTCGACCCCAGCGACCTGGGCATCATGTGCACGGTCAACGGTGAACAGCGCCAGCTCGGCCGCACCGGCGACATGATCCGCTCCATCGAGGACCTGATCGTGCACATCACCGAGGCGATGACGCTGCTCCCCGGCGACGTCGTCCTCACGGGCACCCCCGCCGGGGTGGGCCCGCTCAACGTCGGCGACGAGGTCGCCGTCACCATCGAAGGCATCGGCACTCTCACCAATAAGGTGATCAAGCGTGGCTAGCGCATCCGCAGCATCCCCAGCGGCTCCCGTACGCGTACGGTTCTGCCCCTCGCCGACCGGCAACCCCCATGTGGGCCTGGTCCGCACCGCCCTTTTCAACTGGGCGTTCGCCCGCCACCACGGCGGCACCCTGGTCCTTCGGATCGAGGACACCGACGCGGCCCGCGACTCCGAGGAGTCCTACGAGCAGCTGCTGGACTCGCTGCGCTGGCTGGGCCTGAACTGGGACGAGGGCCCGGCCGCGTTCGACGGCTCCACCGCCACGGCGGTGGGCCCGCACGCGCCCTACCGCCAGTCGCAGCGGATGGACATCTACGCCGACGTCGCGCGCAAGCTGCTGGAGGCGGGCCACGCCTACCACTGCTACTGCACCACCGAGGAGCTCGACGCCCGCCGCGAGGCCGCCCGCGCCGCCGGCCGGCCCTCCGGCTACGACGGCGCCTGCCGCGACCTGACGGCCGAGCGCAAGGCCGCGTACGAGGCCGAGGGCCGCTCGTCGATCGTCCGCTTCCGGATGCCCGACGAGCCCATCACCTTCACCGACCTGGTCCGCGGCGAGCTGACCTTCACCCCGGAGAACGTGCCGGACTACGGCATCGTCCGGGCCAACGGCGCCCCGCTCTACACGCTCGTCAACCCGGTCGACGACGCGCTGATGGGGATCACGCACGTGCTGCGCGGCGAGGACCTGCTGTCCTCCACCCCGCGCCAGATCGCGCTCTACCGCGCCCTGGCCGCGATCGGCGTCGGCAGCGGAGGCGTCCCGGCCTTCGGCCACCTGCCGTACGTCATGGGGGAGGGCAACAAGAAGCTCTCCAAGCGCGACCCGCAGTCCTCGCTCAACCTCTACCGCGAGCGCGGCTTCCTCCCCGAGGGCCTGCTGAACTACCTCTCGCTGCTCGGCTGGTCGCTCGCCGAGGACCGCGACGTGTTCTCCATGGACGAGATGGTCGCCGCCTTCGACGTGGCGGACGTCAACGCCAACCCGGCGCGCTTCGACCTCAAGAAGTGCGAGGCCATCAACGCCGTCCACCTGCGGGAGCTGGCCCCCGACGAGTTCGTCCGCCGGCTGGTGCCGTACCTGTTCGACCGGGAGCCCACCGCCGCGGAGCTGGAGCTGCTGGGCCGGGCCGCGCCGCTCACCCAGGAGCGCATGGTCACCCTCTCCGAGGTCAAGGGGATGCTCGGCTTCCTCTTCGTCGGCCCGGAGGACTTCGCGCTCGACGAGGCCGACGCGGCGAAGGTGCTGACCGAGGACGCCCGCCCCGTGCTGGAGGCCAGCGTCACGGCCCTGGAGGGTCTGGCGGACTTCACCCCCGACGCGATCCAGGCGGTGCTGCGCGAGGCGCTGGTGGACGGCCTGGGCATCAAGCCCAAGTTCGCCTTCACCCCGCTGCGCGTGGCGGTCACCGGCCGCCGGGTCTCCCCGCCGCTCTTCGAGTCCATGGAGCTCCTGGGGCGCGAGGAGACGCTGCGGCGGCTGCGCGCCGCCCACGCGGCCATCGGCTAGCCCCACGGCACCCGTCCGTCCCCCGGCCCCGGTCGTGGGCCGGGGCGGACGGGTATCAATTTTGGAGCCGCGTCCCCCATCGGGTAATGTTCTTCCTGCGCCGCCCGAGAGGGCCGAAAGGCCGGCCGGGAAGCGCAAGCCGAACAAAGCCCCCAGGGGTTGCGTTTTGGTGGGGTATGGTGTAATTGGCAGCACGAGTGATTCTGGTTCACTTAGTCTAGGTTCGAGTCCTGGTACCCCAGCAGGAGATCTCCTGTAAGATCTCCGATCTTGGCAAGTCCAAGACCAGCCCCCGTTGTGTAGCGGCCTAGCACGCTGCCCTCTCAAGGCAGTAGCGCCGGTTCGAATCCGGTCGGGGGTACAGATCCTGACTCCGTCACCATCCGGACATTCCCCGGAGGCGACGACGAATGGATCGCTAGGGCCCCCGTTGTGTAGCGGCCTAGCACGCCGCCCTCTCAAGGCGGTAGCGCCGGTTCGAATCCGGTCGGGGGTACTGGTCAATACCATGGGCTATGGTGTAATTGGCAGCACGAGTGATTCTGGTTCATTTAGTCTAGGTTCGAGTCCTGGTAGCCCAGCGCAGGTGTTTCAAGGAAACACACGACATCTGCAAAAAGCTAGCCCCCGTTGTGTAGCGGCCTAGCACGCCGCCCTCTCAAGGCGGTAGCGCCGGTTCGAATCCGGTCGGGGGTACAGAAAAGAAAAGGCCCCCCGTCACTATGACGGGGGGCCTTTTCGCTGCGTTTTTCAAGGGCCTTTCGGCAGGAAAGCGCCGAAGGAAAGCGCCGAGGAATTCCCGGGCCGCCCGGGGACGGCGTACAGCCCCCGTCGACGCCGTTGACGGGGGCTGTACGGCCACAAGGGGCCCGCGGGGGTCATGACGGGCCCCACGGGCTCACGGGGAGCGGCGCAGGGCCTCCGTGAGGCGCGCGGCCGCGTCGATGACGGCCTGCGCGTGCATCCGCCCCGGGTGCCGGGTCAGCCGCTCGATCGGCCCGGACACCGACACCGCCGCCACCACGCGGTTCGACGGGCCCCGCACCGGCGCCGAGACCGAGGCCACGCCCGGCTCGCGCTCGCCGATCGACTGGGCCCAGCCCCGGCGCCGTACGCCCGACAGGGCCGTGGCGGTGAAGCGGGCGCCCTGGAGGCCGCGGTGCAGCCGCTCCGGCTCCTCCCAGGCCATCAGGATCTGGGCCGCCGAGCCGGCCTTCATCGGCAGGGTCGAGCCCACCGGCACCGTGTCCCGCAGTCCGGACAGGCGTTCCGCCGCGGCCACGCAGATCCGCATGTCGCCCTGGCGGCGGTAGAGCTGCGCGCTCTCGCCCGTCACATCGCGCAGATGCGTCAGCACCGGGCCGGCCGTGGCCAGCAGCCGGTCCTCGCCGGCCGCGGCCGCGAGCTCGGCCAGGCGCGGGCCGAGGATGAACCGGCCCTGCATGTCCCGCGCCACCATCCGGTGGTGTTCCAGTGCCACCGCGAGCCGGTGGGCCGTGGGGCGGGCGAGCCCGGTCGCGGTGACCAGCCCGGCGAGAGTGGCCGGGCCGGACTCCAGCGCGCTCAGCACCAGAGCAGCCTTGTCGAGAACGCCGACGCCGCTAGAGTTGTCCATGCAACGATACTCGCGTCTCACTCTGTGAAACGCAAGTTCACAATCCCGCGAAACCCGCCAACCTGGAGGGGCGCCCCCCGATCGGGGCCCGGCCGCCGTCCGGCACGCGAAGTCCCTGGGGGGCCGGACACGGCACCACCACTCGAGTTGGACCGGCACAGGCGCCGGCCGAAGGGAAAGCGATGGGACGGACACTGGCGGAGAAGGTCTGGGACGACCATGTCGTCCGGCGCGCCGAGGGCGAGCCCGACCTGCTCTTCATCGATCTGCACCTGCTGCACGAGGTGACCAGCCCGCAGGCGTTCGACGGTCTGCGCCGCGGCGGGCGCCGGGTCCGCCGGCTCGACCTCACCATCGCCACCGAGGACCACAACACGCCCACCCTCGACATCGACAAGCCGATCGCCGACCCGGTGTCCCGGGTGCAGCTGGAGACGCTGCGCCGCAACTGCGCGGAGTTCGGCGTCCGGCTGCATCCGCTCGGCGACGTCGAGCAGGGCGTCGTCCATGTGGTGGGACCGCAGCTGGGACTGACCCAGCCGGGCATGACCGTCGTCTGCGGCGACAGCCACACCTCCACGCACGGCGCCTTCGGCGCCCTGGCGTTCGGCATCGGGACCAGCCAGGTCGAGCATGTGCTCGCCACCCAGACCCTGCCGCTGGCCCCGTTCCGGACCATGGCCGTCACGGTCGAGGGGGAGCTGCCCGAGGGGGTGACCGCCAAGGACCTGATCCTGGCGATCATCGCCCGGATCGGCACCGGCGGCGGCCAGGGGTACGTCATCGAGTACCGCGGCCCGGCCATCGAGAAGCTGTCGATGGAGGCCCGGATGACGATCTGCAACATGTCGATCGAGGCCGGCGCCCGGGCGGGCATGATCGCCCCCGACGAGACCACCTTCGCGTACCTGCGGGGCCGCCCGCACGCGCCCACGGGAGCGGACTGGGACGCGGCCGTGGCGTACTGGCGCACCCTGCGCACCGACGAGGACGCCGTCTTCGACCACGAGGTCGTCATCGACGCCACCGAGCTCGCCCCCTTCGTCACCTGGGGCACCAACCCCGGCCAGGGCGCGCCGCTGTCGGCCGCCGTCCCCGACCCCGCTTCGTACGAGGACGCCTCGGAGCGCCTCGCCGCCGAAAAGGCCCTGGAGTACATGGGGTTGACGGCCGGTCAGCCGCTGCGCGAGATCGGTGTGGACACCGTCTTCGTAGGCTCGTGCACCAATGGGCGGATCGAGGACCTGCGCTCGGCCGCCGCCGTCCTGAGGGGCCGGCGCGTCGCCGACGGCGTCCGCATGCTGGTGGTGCCCGGCTCCGTACGGGTGGCCCTGCAGGCCGTCGAGGAGGGGCTGGACAAGGTGTTCACCGCCGCCGGCGCCGAATGGCGGCACGCGGGCTGCTCGATGTGCCTGGGCATGAACCCCGACCAGCTCCAGCCCGGCGAGCGCGCCGCCTCCACCTCCAACCGCAACTTCGAGGGCAGGCAGGGCAAGGGTGGCCGCACCCACCTGGTCTCCCCGCAGGTGGCCGCCGCCACCGCCGTCCTGGGGCACCTCGCCGCCCCGGCCGACCTGTCCGACGCAGCCACTCCCGTGGGGGTCTGAACAGCCATGGAAGCCTTCACCACGCACACCGGCCGGGCCGTCCCGCTGCGCCGCTCCAATGTCGACACCGACCAGATCATCCCCGCCCACTGGCTCAAGAAGGTGACCCGGGACGGCTTTGAGGACGGGCTCTTCGAGGCCTGGCGCAAGGACCCCGACTTCGTCCTCAACCGGCCCGAGCGGCGCGGCGCCAGCGTGCTCGTCGCCGGACCCGACTTCGGCACCGGGTCCTCCCGGGAGCACGCCGTCTGGGCGCTGCAGAACTACGGTTTCAGGGCCGTCGTCTCGTCCCGCTTCGCCGACATCTTCCGCGGCAACTCGCTCAAGAACGGGCTGCTCACCGTGGTCCTGCCGCAGGAGACGGTGGACGCGCTGTGGGAGCTGACCGAGGCCGACCCGGCCGCCGAGGTCACCGTCGACCTGGTGGACCGCCAGGTCCGGGCCCGCGGAATTGTGGCCGATTTTCAGCTTGACGAGAATGCCCGCTGGCGGCTTCTGGAGGGGCTGGACGACATCGACCTCACCCTGCGGCACGAGTCGGACATCGCCTCCTTCGAGGCGGCGCGCCCGGCCTTCAAGCCGCGCACAGTGCAGGTCTGATCAGGACTCTTCCCAGGCTGCGCCCCCTGCCTCCCGGCAGGGGGCGCAGCCGTGTGTTGAGGCCCTGTGAAGCGACAACTCGCCCCAGATGGCACAATCGGTGCATGGACCGCGACAGCCAACTCGAGCTCTATGGCATCGTCGCGGACCGGCTGAAAGAAGCGCACGCCAAAGTGCGCGCACTGCAAGTCCCGGAGGGCGTACGGATGGCGCTGTCCCGGAAGCTGCTGATCATCACGGCGGCGGCGAAACACGATCTGGCCGATGCGGCACGGCGGCTGGAGCGGTTGATGCGTGACCTCGACGAGGGTCGGCTCCCCGACGGCGACTGACGCCGACGGGACAGGAGCCAGGGCCGAGTTCGTTGCGGCACAAGGGTGATAAGCCCGTTTCGTGTTTGATTTGCGGTATATATCTGCCTAACGTGCGAAAAAGCTTGAACACTTTCGTTCCGGCAATGTCTCCGAAGGGGAAGACGTGAACAAGGCGCAGCTTGTAGAAGCGATTCAGGAGAAGCTCGGCGGGCGGCAGAACGCCGCCGACGCCGTCGACGCGGTGCTGGACGCCATGGTCCGCGCGGTCGTCGCCGGCGACCGGGTGTCGGTCACCGGGTTCGGGTCGTTCGAGAAGGTCGAGCGCCCGGCGCGCTACGCCCGCAACCCGCAGACCGGCGAGCGGGTCCGGGTCAAGAAGACCTCGGTGCCGCGCTTCCGCGCCGGCCAGGGCTTCAAGGACCTCGTGGCCGGCACGAAGAAGCTGCCCAAGGACGACGTCGCGGTGAAGAAGGCCCCCAAGGGCAGCCTCCAGGCCGGTGGCGCCACCAAGAAGGCCGCGGCCAAGAAGGCCACCGCCAAGAAGGCGGCCACGGCGAAGAAGGCCACCACGGCCGCCGCCGCGAAGAAGGCGGCTCCCGCCAAGAAGACGACGGCGAAGAAGACCACGGCGGCCGCCACCAAGAAGGCGACCACCGCCAAGAAGGCCACGCCGGCGAAGAAGACCACCGCGGCCGCCGCCAAGAAGACCACGGCCGCCAAGAAGGCCACGCCGGCCAAGAAGGCGACCACGGCCAAGAAGACCACCGCGAAGAAGGCGCCCGCCACGAAGAAGGCCACGGCGGCCAAGAAGGCGCCCGCGAAGAAGACCACCGCGCGCAAGACCACCGCGAAGAAGACGGCCACCAGGAAGAAGTAGCGCCGAACGCGTTCAGCGGCGGCATGCCGAGCGCCGGGCCGGGCTCCCCACGGGAGCCCGCCCCGCGGCGTCTCCGGCCTTCTGTCCCGGGCGTCACCGGCGTTCTTGGCGGTGTTCCCGAGGCGCCCCCCGGCGTTTCCCGCGCTGTGCCCGGGGCGTTCCCCCGGCGTCCCCGGCGTCCCCGGCGGCGCGCTCGCTCCGTGTCCCGCGCCGTCAGAACGTCTGGAGCGTGATGAGCGTGACCTGGCGCTCCGCGCCCTCGCCCTCGACCTCGATCCGGACCCGCTGTCCGGCCCGCAGCAGCCGCAGACCCCCCGCGTCGAACGCCGCCGTGTCGAAGGGCAACGGGGTGCCGTCGTCGAGCAGCACGCTGCCGGAGCGGGTCTCGGGGTCGTACGTGTAAGCGGTGGCCTGCATGGCGAGCAGCCTATCCGGCACCCGGCGCCACCGGCCGCGCCCCGGCCGGCACCTCGCCCGCCTCGCCCACCCGGCGCGCCGTGTGCGGCCCCACCCCCAGCGCGAGCGCCGCACGCAGGTCGTCCACCGTGTCCACGTCCTGCCGTACGGACTCCACACCGGCCAGGGCGATCTCCGTCGCCCCGGAGGCCGCGTGCCGCGCCCGGGACGGCCCGCCGAACGCGGGCGCCAACTCCACCCCCGGCCCCGCGGCGAGCAGCGTCGTCCCCGTCCCCGCCGCGTCCGCGAGGAACCACCGGCCGGGCCCCTCGGCGGCGCGCAGCACCCGCGCCAGCTCGCCCGGCCGCAGCGCCGGCAGATCCGCGTTGAGCGCCGCCACCGCGGCCCGCGGCGCCCTCGCGCGCACCGACCGCGCGCCGTGCGCCAGGGCCGCGTTCAGCCCCCGGGCCGGCTCGTCGGCGACGATGCGCGCCCCCACGGCCGCCAGTTCCCCGGCCGCCAGCGGGTCGTCCGTGACAACCACCACATCCGCCACACCGGGGCAGGCCAGCGCCGCCGCCACCGTGTCCTGCGCGAAGGCCAGCGCCAGCCCCGGCCGCCGGCGGTCGGCCACCGCGCCCGCCAGCCGGCTCTTGGCCAGGGCCAACGGCTTCAGGGGCACCACCAGGGACCAGACCACACCCGCTCCGTCCTCACGCATCGGCCCCATTGTCGCCTCGCCGTGCGCCTGCCGGGACGGGCGGGGTTACGGTGTTCTCGACAGAGCGAGGGCCCGGGGTGACACTTGTGCGGCTGTCCGGGTGGACCGGGCCGGCCCGCCACGCGGTGCGGCAGCGTCACCGAAAAGCTCGGCAGCCTGTCCAGAACCTATGAGGAGGGTGTCCGAGTGTCCCGCCGCAGAATCGGCTTCTGGTATCGCCTGACGGCGGTCCTCGCGAAACCGCCGCTGGTGGTTCTGTTCAAGCGGGACTGGCGCGGAATGGAACACATTCCCGCGACGGGCGGATTCATTACCGCGATCAATCACAACTCGTATCTCGACCCGCTCGCCTACGCGCACTTCCAGTACAACACCGGGCGCGTCCCCCGCTTCCTCGCCAAGGCCGCCCTCTTCAAGGCGCCCTTCGTCGGCATGATGCTGCGCGGCACCGGCCAGATCCCCGTCTACCGCGAGTCGGCCGACGCCGTCGGCGCCTTCCGGGCCGCCGTCGCCGCCATCGAGCGCGGCGAGTGCGTGGCCTTCTACCCCGAGGGCACCCTCACCCGCGACCCGGACCAGTGGCCGATGCAGGCCAAGACCGGCGCCGCCCGGGTGGCGCTGCTGACCCGGGCCCCGGTCATCCCGGTGGCCCAGTGGGGCGCCAACGAGGCCATGCCGCCCTACGCCAAGCAGGACAAGCTGCGGCTCTTCCCGCGCAAGACCCTGCGCGTGAAGGCCGGTCCGCCCGTCGACCTGTCGGCGTACTACGACCGCGAGCCCACCGCCGAGGTGCTGCGCGCGGCCACCGATGACATCATGGCGGCCATCACCGGGCTGCTGTCCGAACTGCGCGGTGAGCCCGCTCCCGAGGAGCCGTACGACCACCGCAAGGCCCTGGCGCGGCAGCGCCGGGCATCGCGGGGCACGGCCGGGGAAGACGCGGAACACGTCGGGGAGCACGGTTCGCCGGAGCGGAAGGAGAGCAAGTGACGCGCTGCGCGGTGTACGGCACGGGGTCCTGGGGCACGGCGTTCGCCATGGTGCTGGCGGACGCGGGCTGCGAGGTGACCCTCTGGGGCCGCCGGCCGGAGCTGGTGGCGGCCGTCAACACCGGCCGGACCAACCCCGACTACCTCCCCGGCATCGAGCTGCCCGCCTCCGTGCGGGCCACCACCGACCCGGCCGAGGCCGCCCGGGGCGCCGAGTTCACGGTGCTCGCCGTGCCCTCCCAGACGCTGCGCGGCAACCTCGCCCGCTGGGCGCCGCTGCTGCCCTCCGACACCGTCCTGGTCAGCCTGATGAAGGGCGTCGAACTCGGCACGGCCAAGCGGATGAGCGAGGTCATCGAGGAGGTCGTGGCCGAGGCCACCCCCGGTGGCGGCCCCGAGGACGTCCGGCGGCGGGTCGCGGTGCTCACCGGGCCCAATCTCGCCAAGGAGATCGCCGCCCGGCAGCCCGCCGCCGCCGTGGTCGCCTGCGCCGACGAATCGGTTGCCCAGCGGCTCCAGACCGCCTGTCACACCCCCTACTTCCGCCCGTACACCAACACCGACGTGGTCGGCTGCGAGCTCGGCGGCGCGGTCAAGAACGTCATCGCGCTCGCCGTCGGCATCGCCGACGGCATGGGCCTGGGGGACAACACCAAGGCGTCGCTGATCACCCGTGGGCTGGCGGAGACCAGCCGGCTCGGGCTCGCCATGGGCGCCGACGCGCACACCTTCGCGGGGCTGGCCGGCATGGGCGACCTGGTGGCCACCTGCTCCTCGCCGCTCTCGCGCAACCACACCTTCGGCACCAACCTCGGCCGCGGCATGACCCTGGAACAGACCATCGCCGCGACCAAGCAGACCGCCGAGGGCGTCAAGTCCTGCGAGTCGGTGCTGGATCTGGCCCGCCGTCACCATGTCGACATGCCGATCACCGAGACCGTGGTCGACATCGTGCACCACGGCAAGCCGCCCCTGGTGGCCCTCAAGGAACTGATGTCGCGCAGCGCCAAGCCCGAACGCCGCTGACACCGTGGACATCCGACCGCAAGGTAATCTCGAACGCGATATGAGCAGCGAGCCCTCCTCCCAGAGCCCCGTCCCCTCCGCCAGCGGAGCGGACCCCCGCCGGCTGCGGGTCGCCGTCGTCTTCGGCGGCCGCAGTTCCGAGCACGCCATCTCCGTCGTCACCGCGGGCGCCGTGCTGCGCGCGATCGACCGGACCAGGTACGACGTGCTGCCCATCGGCATCACCACCGACGGCCGGTGGGTGCTCACCGCCGACGAGCCGGAGCGCATGGCCATCGCCGACCGCTCGCTGCCCGGCGTCGAACGGCTCGCCGAGCCGGGCGAGGGCGGCGTGCTGCTGCCCGTCGACCCGGCCAGCCGCGAGGTCCTCTACACCGAGCCGGGCGCGGTGCCCAAGGCGCTCGGCGAGGTGGACGTCGTGCTGCCGCTGCTGCACGGCCCGTACGGGGAGGACGGCACCCTCCAGGGGCTGCTGGAGCTCTCGGGCGTGCCCTATGTCGGCTCCGGTGTGCTGGCCTCCGCCGTGGGCCAGGACAAGGAGTACATGAAGCGGGTCTTCGAGTCCTTCGGCCTGCCGGTCGGTCCGTACGAGGTCGTCCGGGCCCAGGAGTGGGAGCGGGACGCCACCGCGGCCCGCGCAAAGGTCGTGGACTTCGCCGCGGAGCACGGCTGGCCGATCTTCGTGAAGCCGGCCCGGGCCGGCTCCTCCATGGGCATCACCAAGGTCGACGACCTCGCCGGCCTGGACGCGGCCATCGAGGAGGCCCGCCGCCACGACCCCAAGATCATCGTCGAGTCGCTGCTGCGCGGCCGCGAGATCGAGTGCGGGGTGCTGGAGTTCGAGGACGGGCCGCGCGCCAGCGTGCCGGCCGAGATCCCGCCGGTCACCAGCCACGACTTCTACGACTTCGAGGCGAAGTACATCGACTCCGCCGCCGGGATCGTGCCGGCCCCGCTGACCGCCGAGGAGACCGCCGAGGTCCAGGCGCTGGCGGTGCGGGCCTTCGAGGCCGCCTCCTGCGAGGGCCTGGTGCGCGCGGACTTCTTCCTGCTCGACAGCGGGGAGTTCGTGATCAACGAGATCAACACCATGCCGGGCTTCACCCCGATCTCCATGTACCCGCGGATGTGGCAGGAGAGCGGCGTCGACTACCCCGAGCTGGTGGACCGGCTGATCCAGGCGGCGCTGCGCCGGCCGACCGGCCTGCGCTGAGCCCGGGGCGTTGCTCGGGCCGGGACGCCGGGCGGGTATCCGCGGGCCGGTGCCGGCCGGGCCGGGGCCGCGGGGCCCGGGCCACGCGCTAGAGCTCCGTGGGGACGGTGCGCTTGATCGGCTCGGCGAAGTCGGTCAGCGCACCGATCTCCGTGGTGCCCTTGGGCAGCGTCACCTCGACGAACGCCTTCCGCCCGACGGTGGTGAACCGGAAGCTCCCGTCGGAGCGCCGCTCCAGCAGCCAGCCCACGCCATTGACCTCCACCCCGTCGTCGGTGGTGGGGTTGTACTGTGCGGTGCCGGGAGTCAGCACCGCCGGCCTCGGCACCCCGCAGCGCAGCACCACGGGGGGCTCGCCCCAGGCGGCGGTGAAGTCGGACGCGGGCCCGGCGGACGAGCGCGCCAGCCCGTTCACGGTCCCGGGCAGCTCCCCGCGCAGCGCCCGGCACAGCTCGGCCTCCCGCCCCGACGGGGTGGGGGCCGCCAGGTCACCGGCGCCGCCACCGCCCCCGTCACCGGAGCAGCCGGCCAGGGCCAGCAGCGCGGCACAGACAGCGGCGACGGCGGCGACGGCGGGCGGCCGATGCGGGGAAGCGCTCACCGAGCGAGCATAGACGGGGGCTACAGATGCACGACCGGGCAGGTCAGCGTCCGTGTGATGCCGTCCACCTGCTGGACCCTGGCGACCACCATGCGGCCCAGTTCGTCGACGGTGTCGGCCTGGGCGCGCACGATCACGTCGTAGGGGCCGGTGACATCCTCGGCCTGGATCACCCCCGGGATCTTGGCGATCAGTTCGGCTACGGTCGACGCCTTGCCGACCTCGGTCTGGATCAGGATGTACGCCTGTACCACGGAACCTCCAGGGCGGCTTCGAGGATCATGTGGGGAGAAGGGACGCCACGGTACCGCGTCGCCAGGTGGTGCGGGGAGACCCGCGCGCCCCGTGGCGCCGGTCGCGCGCACGCGTGGCGGGCGGGGGCGGAACAGAGATGACAAACGAATGGACGGACCGACGCCGCCGTCGGCACGCGAGTGGGACCACTGTTGGCTCGGAAGGGGCACAGCGATGAAGGGCACCGTGGGCGAGTTGGGGGAGTTCGGCCTCATCAGGGAGCTGACGTCCCGGATCACGACCACCCCGGCGGTACGGCTCGGGCCGGGCGACGACGCCGCGGTCGTGGCGGCACCCGACCGGCGTGTCGTGGCCAGCACCGACCTGCTGCTGGAGGGACGGCATTTCCGCCGCGACTGGTCCACCGCCTACGACGTCGGGCGTAAGGGAGCCGCGCAGAACCTGGCCGACATCGCGGCCATGGGGGCGGTGCCCACCGCCCTGCTGCTCGGCCTCGTGGTGCCCGCCGAACTCCCGGTGACCTGGCCGACCGAGCTCATGGACGGCATCCGGGACGAGTGCCAGGTGGCGGGCGCCGCCGTGGTCGGCGGCGATGTGGTGCGCGGCGACACCATCACGGTGGCGATCACCGCCCTGGGCGATCTGCGCAACCACGAACCGGTCACCCGCTCCGGCGCCCAGCCGGGCGACGTGGTGGCGGTGACCGGCTGGCTGGGCTGGTCGGCGGCCGGGCACGCGGTGCTCTCCCGCGGCTTCCGCTCGCCGCGCGCCTTCGTCGAGGCCCACCGGCGGCCGGAGCCCCCGTACCACGCGGGACCGGCGGCGGCCGGCCTCGGCGCCACCGCGATGACGGACGTCAGCGACGGGCTGGTGGCCGACCTCGGCCACATCGCGGAGGCCAGCAAGGTCCGGATCGACCTGCGCTCGGCGGCCATAGACATCCCCACGCAGATGTCCGACATCGGCCAGGCCGTGGGCGTCGACCCGCTGCAGTGGGTGCTCAACGGGGGAGAGGACCACGCGCTGGTGGCGACCTTCCCGCCGGATGTGAAGCTGCCCGCCCGCTGGCGGGTGATCGGCGAGGTGCTCAACCCCTCGGCGCTGCCCCAGGTGACGGTGGACGGCGCGCCCTGGACGAGCGCGGGCTGGGACCACTTCGGGCAGAACGCGGAGGAGTGAGCGCCGGGCGGCGGCGGTCACCGAGTAGATTCGGCGGCATGCCGATATCCTCCGCGCCGCCGGCCGCGGCGCCGCCCCGCGTGCTCACCGTCGCCGGATCGGACTCCGGCGGCGGCGCGGGCATCCAGGCCGACCTCAAGACCATGCTGGCGCTCGGCGCCCACGGCATGAGCGTCGTCACCGCCGTCACCGCGCAGAACTCGCGCGGGGTGACGGGCGCCTGGGAACTGCCGGCCCCGGCGGTACGGGCCCAGTTCCGCGCCGTCGTCGATGACATCGGCGTCCAGGCCGTCAAGACCGGGATGCTGGCCTCGACGGACCTGGTGGTCACCGTCGCCGAGCTGCTGTCGGGCGTCGACGCCCCGGTCGTGGTGGACCCCGTGGGCGTCTCCAAGCACGGCGATCCGCTGCTGGCCGCGGAGGCGCTGGACGCGGTGCGCACGGCCCTGCTGCCCCGGGCCACCGTGGCGACGCCCAACCTCGACGAGGTGGCCTGGCTGACCGGTGAGCGGGTGGCCGACGAGGCCGGCATGCGGCGGGCGGCGGCGGCGATCCTGGGGTACGGGCCGCGCTGGGCCCTGATCAAGGGCGGTCATCTGCCGGGCGCGGGGGCGGGCGCGGTGGACCTGCTGACCGACGGCGCCGAGGAGCACTGGCTGCGGGCCGCGCGCCACGACAACCGGCACACCCATGGCACCGGCTGCACCCTGGCCGCCGCGATCGCCTGCGGCCTCGCCCGGGGTCTTCCGGTGCCGGAGGCGGCGGCCGAGGCCAAGGAGTACGTGACGGGCGCCATCGCGGCGGGCTTCCCGCTGGGGGAGGGCATCGGCCCCGTGGACCACGCCTGGCGGTGGCGCGCCCGCCGGGGGTGAGCCCGCCGTACGCCCGCGGGCCGCGCCGTACGACGTCGGGGAGCCCCGCGGCGGGGAGCGCGCTCGGAAAAACGAATAAGCCGGCCCACCGTGAGGTGGACCGGCTCAAGCGTTCAGCCGAGGCCGCTCTTGCGCGTTAACGCGAGACCTTGCCGGCCTTGATGCACGAGGTGCAGACGTTGAGCCGCTTCGGCGTCCGACCGACCACGGCACGCACCCGCTGGATGTTGGGGTTCCAACGGCGGGGGGTGCGGCGGTGCGAGTGCGAGATGTTGTTGCCGAAGCCCGGCCCCTTGCCGCAGACGTCGCAGTTGGCAGCCACGGGTTACTCCAAAGACGGGTCATCCCCGCTGACGCGAGGAGAACAGAAGCGTACGGTGAACCCCTCGACACACCGGCAAGCGGACGCTGACCGGCACAGTCGGAGGGAATGTCCCGACTTTCATCGGGCAACCGGAGCAGCATACAACGACCGCTCCCGTACAACGAAACTACCATGGCTCCTCCGGCCCCTGCCCCGGACCCGTGGTCCGACCGGGGCTACGCTGCGGCTCGGCGCGCCGATCTTCCCGTCGCCCGCCGTTCGCCCGCCGTCCACGCGGGGCGTCCGAGGCAAGCCGCCCGAGGAGGACACGTGCCGCACACAGTCGACGCCACGGTGGTGCGGAGCTGGTGCACGCTGGCCCTGGAGGCGCTGGGGCGCTCCCGCGAGGACATCGACGCCATCAATGTCTACCCCGTGGCGGACGGCGACACCGGCACCAATCTCTACCTCACCGTCGAGTCCGCGGCCCACGCCGTCGACGCCGTCTTCGCCGCCCACGCGACGGTCGCCGCCCCCCACGAGGGGCCCGCGCTGCCGGACGCCCTGCGCGCCATGGCCCACGGGGCGCTGATCGGCGCCCGCGGCAACTCCGGGACGATCCTGGCGCAGCTGCTGCGCGGCATGGCGGAGGTGCTGGCCGGCCACGGCGGGGGCGTGCGGCGGGCCCCGGGCGCCCAGGGGCTGCGCGACGCGCTGCGCCGGGCCGCGGAGTCGGCGTACCAGGCGGTCGCCCACCCCGTGGAGGGCACCATGCTCAGCGTGGCCACGGCCGCGGCCGAGGCGGCCGGCCGGGCGCCGGGGGAGAGCAGCACCGCACAGGTGGCGCGCGCGGCGTACGAGGGGGCGCGCACCGCTCTGGAAGCGACCCCCGAGCAGCTCGCCGTCCTCGGCCGGGCCGGCGTCGTGGACGCCGGCGGCTGCGGTCTGGTCGCGGTGCTCGGCGCGCTCGCCGAGGCGGTCTCCGGGCGCACCCGGCCCACCGCGCCGGCCGCCCCGCCCACCCGTGCCCGCCGCGGAGCGCCTGCTCAGGGAGGCGCACAGCGGGTGGCCGTCCCGGGCCCCTCCCCGGCGCCGTACGACTCCCCGATGCCGTGCGAGGGCGGGGTCCCGCTCGAAGGGGCCGGCTGCCCCGCGGCGGCCGGGGCCCCGGCGGGGGACGCGGGCACCGCCGGTGCCGCGGGCAGCCCTGCCGGCCCCGCCGGCCCGGCGTACGAGGTCATCTACCTGCTGGACGCCGACGACGCCGCCGTGGCCGCGCTGCGCACCCGGCTGGACGGGCTCGGCGACTCCCTGGTGATCGTCGGCGGCGACGGCCTGTGGAACGTCCATGTGCACGTCGACGACGCGGGGGCCGCCGTCGAGGCCGGTATCGAGGCCGGGCGACCCCACCGGGTGCGGATCACCCACTTCGGCGCGGAGCGGGCCGGCGCCGAGGCCGCGGCCCGCGCCGACGCGCGTGCCGTCGACGCCGGCGCGGGCCGCGCCCGGCCGCCCGCCCCGGCCCCCCGGGCCGAACGCGCGGTCGTGGTCGTCGTGCCCGGCGACGGGCTCGCCGGCCTCTGCGCCGAGGCCGGCGCGACCGTCGTCACGGCGGCCCCCGGCGACCAGCTCGCCAGCGGCGAACTGGCGCACGCCATCCGCCGCGCCCACGCCCGCGAGGTGGTGCTGCTGCCCAACGACCCGGCGCTGCGCCACACGGCCGCGGTCGCCGCGGAACAGGCGCGGGCCGACGGCGTACGGGTCGCCGTCATCCCCACCCGCTCACCGGTGCAGGGCATCGCGGCGCTCGCGGTCCACGAGCCGGGCCGCAGCTTCGACGAGGACGTCGTCGCCATGACCGCGGCGGCCGGCGCGACCCGCTTCGCCGAACTGGCCGTCGCCGAGAGCCGGTCGTGGACCATGGCGGGCGTCTGCCAGGCCGGGGACGTCCTCGGCCTGATCGACGGCGATGTCGCGGTCATCGGCTCCGCGCCCGCCGAGACCGCCGTCTGCGTGCTGGACCGGATGCTCGCCGCCGGCGGCGAGATGGTCACCCTCGTCCTGGGCGCCGGGCTGCCGGCCGAGGTCGGCGAGGCGCTCCAGGCCCATGTGCGCCGCGGGCACCTCGCCGTGGACACCGTGGTCTACCGCGGCGGCCAGCAGTCCGCCCTGCTGCTCATCGGCGTCGAATAGGTCGAACAGCCGGCCCGCCGACCGGTCCGCGCGGTGGCGGGACCGCTCCCCGCACCGAGGGCGCCCCCCAGCGCACCGGGGCGGCCCACGCCGGATTGTCGGCCCCATGGTGTGCAATGGGACCGTGCCCGCGCTCGACGAACCCCTCAAGAAGACCCTCGGCGGCACCACCGCGAAGGTGCTGGCCGACCACCTCGACCTGCACACGGTCGGCGACCTGCTGCACCACTACCCCCGGCGGTACGCCGAGCGCGGCGAGCTGACCCGCCTCGCCGACCTCCCGCTGGACGAGCACGTCACGGTCGTCGCCCAGGTCGCCAAGGCCGCGAAGAAGACCTTCAACCAGGGCCGCGGGGTCCGCCTGGAGGTCGTCGTCACCGACGGCAGCGGCTCCCTGACCCTCGTGTTCTTCGGCCGCGCGGCCCACCACCACGAGCGCGAACTGCTGCCCGGCCGGCGCGGCATGTTCGCCGGCAAGGTGTCCGTCTTCAACCGCACCCGCCAGCTCGCCCACCCCGACTACGAGCTGCTCCCCCGGGAGGGCGCCGCCGACGCGGTCGAGTCCTTCGCCAATCAGCTCCTGCCGCTCTACCCGGCCTGCAAGCAGATCGCCTCCTGGCAGATCGCCAAGGCCGTGGGGGCGCTGCTGGACACCTTCGAGGCCGACGGCTGGCAGGACGTCGTGGACCCGCTGCCGCCCGCGCTGCGCGAGGGCCGCGGCCTGACCGGGCTGCCGGAGGCGTTCCGCAAGGTGCACCAGCCGCGCACCAAGGCCGACATCGCGGCCGCCCGGGACCGGCTCAAGTGGGACGAGGCGTTCGTGCTGCAGGTGGCCCTCGCCCGCCGCCGGTACGCCGACGCCCAGTTGCCCGCCGTGCCCCGCGCGCCGCGCCAGGGCGGGCTGCTGGACGCCTTCGACGCCAAGCTGCCCTTCACCCTCACCGAGGGCCAGCGCGCGGTCTCCGCCGAGATCTTCGCCGATCTGGCCACCGAACACCCCATGCACCGCCTGCTCCAGGGCGAGGTCGGCTCCGGCAAGACCATGGTGGCGCTGCGGGCGATGCTCGGCGTCGTGGACGCCGGCGGCCAGGCGGCGATGCTCGCGCCCACCGAGGTCCTCGCCCAGCAGCACCACCGCTCCATCGTCGAGATGATGGGCGAGCTGGCCGAGGGCGGCATGCTCGGCGGCGCGGAGCAGGGCACGAAGGTCGTGCTGCTCACCGGCTCCATGGGCGCGGCCGCCCGGCGGCAGGCGCTGCTCGACCTGGTGACGGGCGAGGCGGGGATCGTCGTCGGCACCCACGCCCTGATCGAGGACAAGGTCCGCTTCCACGACCTGGGCCTGGTGGTCGTCGACGAACAGCACCGGTTCGGCGTGGAGCAGCGCGACGCGCTGCGCTCCAAGGGCGAACAGCCCCCGCACCTGCTGGTGATGACGGCGACGCCGATCCCCCGTACGGTCGCGATGACGGTCTTCGGCGACCTGGAGACCTCCGTGCTCGACCAGTTGCCGGCCGGGCGCTCGCCCATCGCCAGCCATGTGGTGCCCGCCAAGGACAAGCCGCACTTCCTGGCCCGCACCTGGGAGCGGGTGCGCGAGGAGGTCGAGGCGGGGCACCAGGCGTACGTGGTCTGCCCCCGCATCGGCGACGAGGAGGACGAGAAGGCGGCCGGGGGCCGGGCGGCGCGGTCCTCCGCGGGGGAGAGCGCCGTCCCGGAGACCGGTGCCTCCCCGGAGGACGAGGCGGAGCGCCGCCCGCCGCTCGCCGTGCTGGACATCGCCGAGCGGCTCGCCAAGGGCCCGCTCGCCGGGCTGCGGGTGGAGCCGCTGCACGGCAGGATGCACCCCGACGACAAGGACGCGGTGATGCGGCGGTTCGCCGCCGGCGAGGTGGACGTGCTGGTGGCCACCACCGTGATCGAGGTCGGGGTGAACGTCCCGAACGCGACCGTGATGGTGATCATGGACGCGGACCGGTTCGGCGTCTCCCAGCTCCACCAGCTCCGCGGCCGGGTCGGCCGCGGCTCCGCCCCCGGGCTGTGCCTGCTGGTCAGCGAGATGCCGGAGGCGAGCCCGGCGCGCGGCCGGCTGGACGCGGTGGCCGGCACGCTCGACGGCTTCGAGCTCTCCCGGATCGACCTGGAGCAGCGCCGCGAGGGCGACGTGCTGGGGCAGGCGCAGTCGGGCGTGCGGTCGTCGCTGCGGATGCTCGCGGTCATCGAGGACGAGGAGGTGATCGCGGCGGCCCGGGAGGAGGCGGTGGCGATCGTCGCCGCCGACCCCGAGCTGGAGCGGCTGCCCGCGCTGCGCGGCGCCCTCGACAGCCTGCTGGACGCCGACCGCGAGCGCTATCTCGACAAGGGCTGACGGGCCGCGCGGCCCCCGAACGCCGGTTCGGCGAGGGCCGATTGTCAGTGGTCGCTGGGAGAATGGACACAGTCCGAGCCGATCCGCCACGGGATCGGCCGACGTGGACACTTGGGGGCACTTTCATGTCATTTCGGCATCTCAACGAACTCCCGCTCGGCGACAAGATCTTCCGGATCGAGCTCGCCAGCGACGACGACACCACCGTGACCCTGACCCTCGCCGGCTGGCGGGAGGACTCCCCGGAGACCCTGCTCGCCTCCGGCAGCCTCACCCTCCCGCTCGCCGACGTCCCCGCCCTGCGCATCGCCGTGAACCGCGCCCTGCGCGCCCTGGCGATGGTGGCCGACGTCGCCGAGCCGATCCCGGACCGGGACGTGCTGCGCGAGCTCTTCCCGGGCCACGGCGCCCCCTGGGTGCCGCAGCACGAGGAGGACCTCGCCCAGCGGTTCCACGACGGCGAGACCATCGCCCGGATAGCCGCCCGCTTCGGCCGCACCCCCGACTCGGTGCGCGCCAAGCTCCGGGAGCTCGGCCACGACCCGCGCCGCCCGGAGTACTGCCCGCCCGACGGCTGTCTGTCCTGGTCGCGCTACGCCTCGCCGGCGCTGGTCGGCGCGGAGCGGCGGCCGGCCGAGGACTGACCGGCCGGGCCGACGGAATATCGTGGTGAGGGCAGCGACCGCCGTCGTTGCCCCCACCACGGCCCACCCCACGCAAAGGACCGGACCCATGACCCGCGTGATCGCCGGCTCGGCCGGCGGACGCCGCCTGGCCGTGCCGCCGGGCACCGGCACCCGCCCGACCTCCGACCGGGCGCGCGAGGGCCTGTTCTCCACCTGGGAGTCGCTGCTGGGCAGCCTGCGCGGCACCCGGGTGCTGGATCTCTACGGCGGCTCCGGCGCCGTCGGCCTGGAGGCGCTCTCCCGGGGCGCCGAGCACGTGCTGCTCGTGGAGGCCGACGGCCGGGCCGCCCGCGTGATCCGGGAGAACGTCCGGGCCGTCGCCCTGCCCGGCGCCGAGGTCAGGACCGGCAAGGCGGAGCAGATCGTGGCCGGGCCGGCGCCCGAGCGCCCGTACGACGTGGTGTTCCTCGACCCGCCGTACGCCGTCACCGACGACGGGCTCCGGGAGATCCTGCTCACACTCCGTGCCGGGGGCTGGCTCGCCGACGACGCGCTGGTCACCGTGGAGCGCAGCACCAGGGGCGGCGAGTTCCACTGGCCGGAGGGGTTCGAGCCACTGCGGGCCCGTCGCTACGGCGAAGGAACGCTTTGGTACGGTCGCGCCGCCGCTGCGCACTCCAGTGCGACAACCCCCAGCGCGCCATGAACGGACCGGAGAGCGAGGAACCACTGTTGCGCCGCGCAGTCTGTCCGGGGTCCTTCGACCCCATCACCAACGGGCACCTCGACATCATCGCCCGGGCCGCCAAGCTCTACGACGAGGTGTACGTCGCGGTGATGATCAACCAGGCCAAGAAGGGCCTGTTCACCGTCGAGGAGCGGATCGATCTGATCCGCTCGGTCACCGCCGACTACGGCAATGTGCGGGTCGAGTCCTTCCACGGCCTCCTGGTGGACTTCTGCAAGCAGCGCGACATCCCCGCGATCGTCAAGGGCCTGCGCGCGGTCAGCGACTTCGACTACGAGCTCCAGATGGCCCAGATGAACAACGGCCTCTCCGGCGTGGAGACCCTCTTCGTGCCCACCAACCCGGCCTACAGCTTCCTCTCCTCCAGCCTCGTCAAGGAGGTCGCCGCGTGGGGCGGCGATGTCTCCCACCTGGTGCCGCCGCTGGTCCTCGAAGCGCTGACCAGCAAGTTGCCCAAGCGCGGCTGAGCCCCGGCCGACCCCTTCCGGCTGACGGGACGTCAGTTCGCCGCGGGAGGCCCCCGCCGGCCGTACAGTCGTCCCGTCCGTCACCATCCGGCGTAGCGAGAGAGCGGCGAGTACCAAGGTGGACGTGCAGAAGAAGCTCGACGAGATCGTCGCCACCATCAGCAGTGCCCGGTCCATGCCCATGTCGGCCTCGTGCGTGGTCAACCGCGCCGAGCTGCTCGCCAAGCTGGAGGCCGTCCGCCAGGCGCTGCCCGACTCCCTCGCCGAGGCGCGCGAGCTCCTCGGCGGCCGCGAGCGCATGGTGGAGGAGGCCCGCCAGGAGGCCGAGCGGATCATCGAGACCGCCCACGCCCAGCGCGGCTCGCTGATCTCCGACACCGAGGTCGCCCGCCGCTCCCAGGCCGAGGCGGACCGCATCCTGGCCGAGGCCCGCCGGGAGGCGGAGCAGATCCGCGCCGAGGCCGACGACTACGTCGACAGCAAACTCGCCAACTTCGAGGTGGTCCTCACCAAGACCCTCGGCTCGGTGGACCGCGGCCGCGAGAAGCTGCTGGGCCGGGCCCCGGGCGGCGACGAGCGGGCCTTCGACGCCCCCGAGTACGCCGACGTGCCCGAGCCGAGCTCCGACCCGGCCACCCTGCGGCAGCGCACCGACGCCTATGTCGACGCCAAGCTGGGCGCCGTGGAGGCCGCCCTCGCCGCCACCCTGGAGGCGGTCGGCCGGGGGCGGCTCAAGCTCCAGGGCCGCCGCGCGGCCGACGAGCTGGGCGCCCACCTGGCCGCCCAGGAGGGCCTGACCCAGGCGCCCAGCACCAGCGACGCGGAGTATCTGGCCGGCCTGGCCGCGCCCGAGGACACCGGCGCGCGCCCGCCGGCCGCCCCGCCGGAGCTGCCCGCCCAGCGCGGCGGCCAGGTCGCCGCGCAGGCCGCCGGGCAGCTCAGTGGCCAGGACGGCGGGCAGGACTTCTACGCCCCCGCCGGCGGCTACCCGCAGGGCGACCCGCACGGGGACCCGTACGGCTATCCCCAGACCGCACAGCAAAACCCCTACGCGTACCAGCAGACGTACGCGCAGCAGGACCCGTACGCGTACCCCGGCTACGGCACGGGGCAGGGCGGTTACGGCAGCGGCCAGGGCGGGGGCTACGACTCCGCCGGCCACTCCCCGGGCGCCCCGCCGGCCGCGCGGGCGCTGGACGAGACCAGCTTCTTCGACACCGGCATGATCGATCTCGATCGGCTGCGGGAGTACGAGCAGGGCCGCTGACCGCCCCCGTACTCCGCCGCACCCCTCTGACCTGCGGCGCAGCGGTGGCGGCCGGCGCGGGGGGCCGCCCGGTGGCCGATGCCGGGGGGTCCCGGCCGGCGCGGATTGGGTCTCCGGGCGCCCGTCCAGTATCCTGACTGTTCGGTCGCGAGTACGTCCGCGATCTCGGCTGCCCGACCGGCATCAGCGTCCGGGTGGCCCGTACCGCAGCGTAGAAAGCAGGAAGCCCTGAACGCCCGCCTCGACCACCGCAACCCCCTCGTGTTCGATACACATGAGCTGGGTCGGCGTCCTGGTGCGCTCCAGCGGCTCTCCCGCTCCGTCGCGGCCCCCAAGGACCTCGGCATCGAGGTCATCCGGGTGCCCGACGACGCGACGGTGGACATCGATCTCCGCCTGGAGTCGGTCATGGAAGGGGTGCTCGTCACGGGCACCGCCCGTGCGCCGCTCTCCGGCGAGTGCGTAAGGTGTCTGGAGCCGCTGGAGCGCGAGCTCGAAGCGGACTTCCAGGAGATGTTCTCCTACCCCGAAGCCGACGCCCGAGGCCGCATCGCGGACCCCGGCGCCGACGACGAGGAGGACGACATCCTCACTCTCGAGGACGGCATGTTCGACCTCGAGCCCGTGCTGCGGGACGCGGTGGTGCTCGCACTGCCGCTCCAGCCGGTGTGCCGGGAGGACTGCCCCGGACTGTGCCCCGACTGTGGGGCGCGGCTCGCGGAAGACCCGGACCACCACCATGACGCCGTCGACATCCGTTGGGCGGCATTGCAAGGACTCGCCGACACCATCCAGGGCGGCGAGAAGGAAAACACACCCCGCGACAGCGGGGATGACCCACAGGAGAAGTAGCCGTGGCTGTTCCGAAGCGGAAGATGTCGCGCAGCAACACGCGCCACCGCCGGTCGCAGTGGAAGGCTGCGGTCCCGACCCTGGTGGAGTGCAACAGCTGCCACGAGCCGAAGCAGCAGCACATCGCGTGCCCGAGCTGCGGCACCTACAACCGCCGTCAGGTCCTCGAGGTCTGATCGGGCGGGTGACAGGCTTCATGTCAGACGCCACCACGCCATCCCGCACCAGCGGGGGTGAACCGGCGCAGGCGGACACGGCCTCGTCCCACACGCTTCTGGAAGGGCGGCTCGGGTACCGACTCGAGTCCGCCCTTTTGGTGCGTGCCCTGACGCACCGTTCCTTCGCGTACGAGAACGGCGGTCTGCCCACCAACGAGCGGCTGGAGTTCCTCGGGGACTCGGTGCTCGGCCTGGTGGTGACCGACACGCTGTACCGCACCCACCCGGACCTGCCCGAGGGGCAGCTCGCCAAGTTGCGGGCCGCGGTGGTCAACTCTCGTGCGCTGGCCGAGGTCGCCCGCGGCCTCGACCTCGGTGCCTTCATCCGGCTCGGCCGGGGCGAAGAGGGCACCGGAGGCCGGGACAAGGCGTCGATCCTCGCCGACACCCTGGAAGCGGTGATCGGCGCGGTCTACCTCGACCAAGGGCTGGAAGCGGCGGCGGAGCTGGTGCACCGGCTCTTCGACCCGCTGATCGAGAAGTCCTCCAACCTCGGCGCCGGCCTGGACTGGAAGACCAGCCTCCAGGAGCTCACGGCCACCGAGGGGCTGGGCGTCCCCGAGTATCTGGTCACGGAGACGGGACCGGATCACGAGAAGACCTTCACGGCTGCCGCCCGCGTCGGTGGTGTCGCGTACGGCACCGGCACCGGCCGCAGCAAGAAGGAAGCGGAACAGCAGGCGGCGGAGGCCGCCTGGCGGGCCATCCGCGCGGCGGCCGACGAGGCCACCGCCGCGGCGGCGGTCGCTCCCGTGGAGGAGGCGGCGCCCGCCGCGTCCGCCGTGGAGCGTCCTTCGGCCTGACCGTCGACCGCGACCGCCCCTCGTCCCCCGGGACGGGGGGCGGTCGTCGCGTTCCCCGCTCGGCGCATTTCCCGCATTTCCCGCTCGTCGTGTTCCCCGTGGTCGACGTGTCGCGTCGCCCCGATGTCGACCCCCGATCCCCTCCCGGAGGAGCCCCGTGCCAGAACTGCCCGAGGTCGAGGTCGTCCGCCGAGGACTGGAGCGCTGGGCCACCGGCCGGACGGTCACCGAGGTCCAGGTGCTGCACCCGCGCGCCGTACGGCGCCACCTCGCGGGGCCGGCGGACTTCGCCACCCGGCTGGTCGGGCACCGCTTCGGGCCGGCCCGGCGCCGGGGCAAGTACCTCTGGGTGCCCCTGGAGGACCCGGCGGCCGCACTCGGCGACCCCGACGCCCCCGGGGTGTCCCTGCTCGCGCACCTCGGCATGAGCGGGCAGCTCCTCATCCAGCCGCACGCGGCGGCGGACGAGACGCATCTGCGCATCCGTATCCGCTTCGACGACACCGACGCGTCCCCCGTACGGCTCGCCGGCACCGGGGTCACCGGGGCCCCCGGCACGGAGCTCCGCTTCGTCGACCAGCGGACGTTCGGCGGGCTGTCGCTGCACGAGCACGCGCCCGGCGCCGAGGACGGCCTGCCGGACGTCATCGCCCATATCGCGCGCGACCCCCTCGACCCCGCGTTCGACGACGCCGCCTTCCACGCGGCGCTGCGCCGCCGGTGTACGACGGTCAAGCGGGCGCTGCTGGACCAGTCCCTGATCAGTGGGGTCGGCAACATCTACGCGGACGAGGCGCTCTGGCGCGCCCGGCTGCACTACGACCGGCCCACCGCCACCCTCACCCGGCCGCGCAGCGCCGAGCTGCTGGGGCATGTGCGGGACGTGATGACGGCGGCCCTCGCGGCCGGCGGCACGAGCTTCGACAGCCTCTACGTCAATGTCAACGGCGAGTCCGGCTACTTCGACCGCTCGCTCGACGCGTACGGGCGCGAGGCGGAGCCGTGCCGCCGCTGCGGCACGGCGATCCGGCGGCGGCCCTGGATGAACCGGTCCAGCTACTACTGCCCGCGCTGCCAGCGCCCGCCGCGCCCCGTCGCCTGAGCCGCGGCCGGGTCCGTCCGGCGCGGGGCGGCCACACCGCACCGACTATTGCCTATATTCATTGAGGTTTGTCCCAATTTGGGGATTCCTCAGGTGCGGAGGCGATGGTGACGGACGCGTCGGCGACGGCAGGACTACGACAGTCGAGAGTCGAACGCCGCGCGGCGCCGCCGAGCGCCGCCGACGTGCCGGCCGGCGGCCCCGGCCCCCGCAGCGCCGACCGCCCCCACCCCCGCTGGCACCGGCCCGACACCTGGCCGCGCGAGTGGATGATGCTCGCCGCCTACTGGGTCGCCTCCCGGCTGGTCATGCTCGCGCTGCTGCGCCAGGGCCACGGCGACATCGCCCACGAGGTCCACCAGCTCTACCGCAAGTGGGACGGGCGGCTGCGCACCGGCAGTTTCCCGGTCGGGGACGTCACCTGGCAGTACCCGCCAGGGGCGGCGATCATCATGCTCGCCCCGGGGCTGGTGCCCGCCCTCACCTACCTCCAGGCCTTTGTGGTGCTGCTCGTCGGCGCGGACCTCGTCGTGCTGGCGGCGCTGGTGCGCGCCGGGGTGCGTGGGCCCGGACGCAGCCTGGCCGGCGCCTGGATGTGGGCGCTCGGCCTGCCGCTGCTGCTCAATCTGCCCTACGCGCGCTACGACGTGCTGGTCACAGCCATCGCGGTGATCGCCCTGCTCGCCGTGTCCACCCGCCCCCGGCTCGGTGGGGCCCTCGCCGCGCTCGGTGCCGTGATCAAGGTGTGGCCCGTGCTGACCGTGCTCGGCACGCCCCGGGGGCGCACGACCCGGGAGGCGTGGCTCGCGCTCGCGGCCTCCACCGCCGCGCTGCTGGCCCTGCTCGCGATCGCCTTCCGGGGCGCCTTCGCGTTCCTCTTCGCCCAGAAGCACCGCGGGGTGGAGATCGAGTCCATGGGTGGGACGCTGCTCCATGTGGCGCGGCGCTTCGGCTGGTCCGGGCGGATCAAACACCAGTACGGCTCCTTCGAGTTCGTCGGCGCCTACGTCCCGGCCATCGCCTTCGCCTCCCTCCTGCTGACGCTGGTCGCGTTCGGCTGGCTGCTCGCCTGGCGGCTGCGGGCGGCGCGCTGGAGCGAGGCCACCCCGTACGACGCCGCCCTCGCCGCCGTCCTGCTGTTCACCATCACCAGCCGGGTGATCAGCCCGCAGTACATGGTGTGGCTGATCGGCCTGGCGGCGGTCTGTCTGACCGTACGGAGCACCAGCCAGCGCCCGGTCGCCCTGCTGCTGCTGATCGTCGCCGCGGTCACCACGGTGGACTACCCGCTCTTCTTCGGGGCGGTGCTCAAGAGCTCCTGGCAGGGCGTCGCGGTGGTCGTCCTGCGCAACACGCTGCTGCTCGGCGCCGCGGTGCTGTCCTGTGCGCGGCTGTGGCGCTCGACGGTGCCGGCCCGGGGGAGGTGATCCACGAGGGGGTGACCCGGGGCGGACCGGGGGAGTGAGCGGGGGCGCTCGGGCCGGGTGGGCCGCGGTCAGTCGGGGGAGTGCGATCACTCGAACGCGGTCCAGGGGTCGGGTCGTGGCCCCGCGCGGGGCAGAGTGTTCATATGACATTCCGACCGGACCTCCGGCCGCCCTGGTCGGCCGGGCCGGCCCGCACCCGACGCGCGCTGGTGACCGCGGCGCTGTTCGGGAGTGTGTGTGCCGCGCTCTCGGCCGTGGCCTTCTCGGGGGCCGGACTCACCGGCGGCGCGTCGGCGCGCGGCGCCCCGGCCGCGGGCGGACTGGTCGTCACCCACGAGCCGGCCGGCCCGGGATACGGCGACGAGGCCGCGTATCTGAGGGACCGCCGGCTGCTGGAGCGGGTCGCCGACCGCGTCAACGAACGGGTCGCGCTGCCCACCACCGTCACGGTCACCGCCCGCGGCTGCGGGTCCGGCGAGGTCTCCTACGACCCGGACGCCTCCCGGATCGACGTCTGCTACGAGCACGTGGCCGAGACCCGCGACCTCTTCCGCGGCGCCGGCCGCACCCCCGAACAGGCCGCGGAGGCGACCGAGGGCGTCCTGACCGAGACCCTCTACCACGAGACCGCCCACGCGCTGATCGACAAGCTCGAACTGCCGTACGTGGGACGGGAGGAGGACGTCGCCGACCAGTTCGCCGCCTATGTCCTCGTCCAGCAGGGCGAGGCCGGCCGGCGCCATCTCCTGTGGGCCGCCGACGACTACGACCTCTACGCACAGCGCGGCGGCCCGGCGGACGTCGACTTCTCCGACGAGCACCCGCCCGACGCGGCCCGCTCGGCCAACTACCGCTGCTATCTCTACGGCGCCGACCCCGGCCGCTTCGCCTCGCTCGTCGACGGTCGGCGCCTCACCCGGGACCGGGCGGGGCTCTGCGCCGACGAGTACCGCGACCTCCAGCGCGGCTGGTCCCGCCTGCTCGCCCCGCACCGCCGCTGAGCGGCCGTCGGTCCGGCGCCGTACGCTCCGGAGGCTCGCGAGCGCCGAGTGCCCCCGCTCAGACGATGTGCACGCGTTCGAGCGTCCCGTCCTCGGTGCGCAGCAGGACGTGCCGGCCCTCGGCCATCTCCCTGGCCAGGAACGCGTACACCTGGACGGCGCGGTTGATCACGTCCGACTTGGAGAGCCCGGAGATCTCCGTCAGCTCCTGCACCGCCTGCACGGCGGCGGGGACGAAGGTCACCGAGTAGCGCTCGCTCTCCACGGATTCCACGGGTCGCAGCGACCTGCTCATAAGGACCTTTCCCTCGCTCGCGCGGGATGCCCGTCCGATGCGGGCAGAGCACCGCTGACATCTGCACTCTCTCACAGATGCATCTGCCGCGCAGCCGGAGTGGTGCATTCCTGGTGCGCAGCTGGTGCGCCTGCGCTACGGTGACATACGAGCGCCCGCCTCGCGACCGCATGGGGGATGAACGCGGGTGGGGTGCTCCCGGGCGCGGTCGCCGACGAGCGCCGACGCCCGGAACACCGGGATAACACAGGGAAGTCGCCGATCGAGAGGAGTGCTCATGCGCACTCACCAACCCTCCGCGCTGCCCCCTTAGCGGGCGGCGGAGGAGGTGCCCGGACTCAGCCGCGCACTCGACAGGGGTGCGCAGTCGGGGCACAGGTACGGAAAGGCTCCCATGGTCATCGACAAGGACGTGGCCGTCCCCGCCGTGCGCGACGCCGCTCCCGCCCCGGAGGGCGGGCCGGGCCCGACGGACACGGTGTTGGACGAACCCACGTCGGCAGCCACCGTCAGCATCGGTCTCACCCCGGACGGCCCGGAGGTCTCGGCCACCGTGCCGGGGGAGTGGAGCGGCCATCTGCTGCGCACTCTCGGCCACCTGGGCACCACCGTCGCCACGGTGGTCGGCCCGGTCGTCGTACTGAACGCGAGCAGAGGGGCCGATCTCCCCTGGCCGGCCGTCGCGGGGCTCGCCCTGCTGCTGACCCTCATGCCCTTGGTGCTGCTCCTGCTGAGCGACCGTCGGGCGCGGGACTGAGCATCACCCGCGGCCGGGTGCTCCGCGGGGTCCGGCGCGGAGGTGCGCCCCCTGCCGGGGCGCACCTCCACCCACCGCGGGGCGGGCACGCGCGGTCGACAAGCCGTCAGAAACCGAAGTTCTGGGTCCACCACGGGCCGCCGGGGCCGAAGTGGGCGCCCACGCCCAGGGTGGTGAAGTCGCAGTTCAGTATGTTCGCCCGGTGGCCCGGGCTGCTCATCCAGGCGTCCATCACCGCTTGGGGGTCGGTCTGGCCGCGGGCGATGTTCTCGCCGCCCAGATGGTCGATTCCGGCCTCGTCGGCCCGGTCCCAGGGCGTTCTGCCGTCCGGGTCCGTGTGGGCGAAGAAGTCCCGCTCCGCCATGTCCTCGCTGAACTCCTCCGCCAGCCGGGCGAGTTCGGCGTCGTAGCGCAGCGGCGTACAGCCCGCCCGGGCGCGCTCGCGGTTGACCAGGGAGAGCACCGCGCTCTCCGCGGCGGAGGGCGCCCGGACCGCCGCGGCGCGGGCGCGCGGCACACCGGTCGCGGCCGGTGCCGCCTGTCGCCGCGCCCCGGCCGGCGCCTTGCCCGGCGCGGCGGAGGCCCGCTGTCCGGAGGCCGGCTTCCCGGGAGCCGCCTTCCCGGCGCCGGGCGCCGCCGGAGCTCTTCGCGCGGCGCGGCTCGACGGCTCGTCCGCCGTGTGCGAGGGGGCGGCGCCCGGCGACGGGGCGCGGTCGGCGCCGCGGTCGGCCGGGGCGGGGGCCCGGTCCTCGGGGGCGGCGTACGGCGTCGCCCCCGGTGCGCCCCCGGCCGGGCCGAGGGTCTGCACCCGCTCGGCGGAACCACTCGCTCCGCCGAGGGCGAAGGTCTGGCCACCCCCGGGGATCATCCCCGAGGCCACCGCCACGGCACCCAGTGCCATGGCGGCGGTGGTCCCCAGGAGGCCCGCCCGGGCGGGCGGCCGGCCGCGGTGGGCGCCCCGCCGCCGAGTGGCGGAGGCCGATCCGGGCGGCGCGGGGGCGATCGCGGCCGCGGAGGCGATCGCCGGGGGCTTGGGGGCAGAGCGTCGGTGGCGGCCCATCTGCTGCTCTCCTCTGGTCCTCGGTCCGCTGGGTCGTCGGCGGCGTTCCCCCGTCGACTCGATCGCGGACCTGGCCGGAGCGGCCCCAGGGGCATCAGCCGCCTCACTCGCAAGGGTGAGGTGCGTCGACCGGCGACTGTACGGCATCGCCTCCGGGGCGGAAGTGCTTCCTGGGCAATTGGACGGTTAACGTGCGCACATGAACGAAGATGCCCGTCTCACCGTCTGGGTCCGTGGCCACGTCCAGGGCGTCGGCTTCCGCTGGTTCACCCGAGCGACCGCACTGGAGATCGGCGGCCTCACCGGCTTCGTCTCCAACCTCGCCGATGGCCGGGTGCAGGTGCTCGCCGAGGGGCCGCGCGAGCGCTGCGAGCGCCTGCTGGACTGGCTCCGGGCCGGCGACACGCCCGGCAGGGTGGACGGCGTCACCGAGATCTGGGACACACCGCGCGGCGGATACGAGGGCTTCGAGGCCCGCTGAGGCCCGCGCCCGGCGCCGGCCCGCGGGCGCTCCCCGGTCCGCGAAGTGCCCGCTCAGGGCGCCGATGACCTGGTGGTTGCCAGATCGGCGACATCGTGCAAGGCTGCCGCGTAAGAAAGATCTCCACGCCCCCGCGGGCCCCCTGGAGAGGCAGCGCCGCGCCATCCGCCGCCGCGCGCCCCGGGCCGCCCGAGGATACGGGGTGTGATCGTGTTGACCGTCAAACTTTTTGGTGAGACGCTGGAATCCCCGCGCACCCTACCTGTTTGACATTGAGAACAATGGTGATGGCAGACACCGCGGGTGCGATTCCCTCACGACCCACACCGCTTCGGTCGGTCACTCAGTGTGGAGGACCATCCATCATGGCAAAGGCGCTTCTCGGTTACGTCGGCGGTTCCGACCCGCGACTCCTCGCCGAGATGCGACGGCTCCAGCAGCGTGTCCAGGACCTCGAGTCCGAGCTCGTACGGATTCAGGCCGAGAACGACGCGCTGTCCGCCGCCGCACACCACGGCGACTCGTTGCTCAAGAGCATCGACATCGACGTACACCAGTCGGAGCCTGCGCTCACCTGATGCAGCACACGCCAGCGGCCCGATTCAGTACATGACAGCGGCCACGGCCCGCCGGGCCGCTGTGACGCCGTCGCGTCACCCGTGGTTGAAAGCTGAAGAATAGAAGAATCCACAAGGGACGCCTCCGTACGGCGTCCCTTTGTCTTGTCCGTACGGCGTCCCTTTGTCCCGCCTGCCGTGGCCGTCGCCCTTCGGTTCCGGACCGTGGGGCCCGCTTCTTCCGCTCCTCCGTGCCCTCTCCGCGCCTTCCGGTCCGTCCCGAGATGTCGCCCCGCCGTTCCCTGCCTCTGATGTGCCCTGCGCCTTCGCGGGTGAAACCGGGGGTGAACGCGGAAAAAAGCGTACGGCGGCGCGCCGGAGCCGTACTCCAGCGACGCTGGTGCGCGGGGGCCGCCCGGTAGAGTCCAACGGCGTGCACCTCAAGAGCCTGACCCTGCGCGGGTTCAAATCCTTCGCCTCGGCGACCACCTTGCGGTTCGAGCCGGGCATCACCTGTGTGGTGGGCCCCAACGGCTCCGGCAAGTCGAATGTCGTCGACGCCCTCTCCTGGGTCATGGGCGAGCAGGGCGCCAAGTCGCTGCGCGGCGGCAAGATGGAGGACGTCATCTTCGCCGGCACCACCGGCCGGCCGCCGCTCGGCCGCGCCGAGGTGTCCCTCACCATCGACAACTCCGACGGCGCGCTGCCCATCGACTACGCCGAGGTCACCATCACGCGGATCATGTTCCGCAACGGCGGCAGCGAGTACCAGATCAACGGCGACACCTGCCGGCTGCTCGACATCCAGGAGCTGCTCTCCGACTCCGGCATCGGCCGCGAGATGCACGTCATCGTCGGCCAGGGCCAGCTGGACTCCGTTCTGCACGCCGACCCCATGGGCCGCCGCGCGTTCATCGAGGAGGCCGCCGGCGTCCTCAAGCACCGCAAGCGCAAGGAGAAGGCGCTGCGCAAGCTGGACGCGATGCGGGCCAACCTCGCCCGGGTGCAGGACCTGTCCGACGAACTGCGCCGCCAGCTCAAGCCGCTGGGCCGGCAGGCGGCTGTGGCCCGGCGGGCCGCCGTCATCCAGGCCGACCTCCGCGACGCCCGGCTGCGGCTGCTCGCCGACGACCTCGTCACCCTGCGCGAGGCGCTGCGCGCCGAGGTCGCCGACGAGGCCGCCCTCAAGGAGCGCAAGCGCGTGGCGGAGGCCGAACTGCTCGCCGCCCAGCAGCGGGAGGCCGCCCTGGAGGAACAGGTCCGGGCGCTCACGCCGCGCCTGGAGGAGGCCCGGCGCACCTGGTACGAGCTGTCCCAGCTGGCCGAGCGCGTCCGCGGCACCATCGGCCTGGCGGACGCCCGGGTGCGCAGCGCGAGCGCGGCGCCGCCGGAGGACCGGCGCGGCCGCGACCCCGAGGACATGGAGCGCGAGGCCGCCCGCATCCGCGAGCAGGAGGCGGAGCTGACCGCGGCCCTGGAGGCCGCGCGGGCCGCCCTGGAGGACACCGTCGCGCACCGCGCCGAGCTCGAACGCCTCCTGGCGCAGGAGGAACGGCGACTGAAGGACGCCGCCCGCGCCCTGGCCGACCGCCGGGAGGGCCTGGCCCGGCTGCACGGCCAGGTCAACGCGGCCCGCAGCAAGGCCGGTTCGGCCCGCGCGGAGATCGAACGGCTGACGGAGGCGGGGGACGGCGCCCGGGAGCGGGCGGTGGCCGCCCAGGAGGAGTACGAGCAGCTGCGCGCCGAGGTGGCGGGCCTGGACGCGGAGGACGCCGAGCTCGCCCGGCGCCACGACGAGGCCCGGAGCGGGCTGGCCGAGGCCGAGGCCGCGCTCGCCGCCGCCCGGGAGGCCGCCACCGCCGCCGAGCGCAGGCGGGCCGCCACGCAGGCCCGGCACGACGCGCTCGCCCTCGGGCTGCGCCACAAGGACGGCACCGGCGCCCTCCTCGGCGCCGCCGAGCGCCTCGGGGGGCTGCTGGGCCCGGCCGCCGAACTGCTCACCGTCGAGCCCGGCCACGAGGTGGCCGTGGCCGCGGCCCTCGGCGCGGCGGCCGACGCGATCGCGATGACGGACCCGGGCACGGCGGCCGAGGCCATTCGGCTGCTGCGCAAGCAGGACGGGGGCCGGGCGGCGATACTGCTCGGCTCGACGGCGACGGCGACGGCATCGACAACGGCCTCCGCGGCTCCCGGCGCGGCCACCGCCCCCGCCGACGGCCCCGCTTCGGCAGGCAGCCCCGCTTCCGCCGACGGCACCGCTTCCGCCGACGGCCCCGCCCCCGACCGGCTCACCCGCGCCGCCGATCTCGTCCGCGGCCCGGCCGAGCTGATGCCGGCCGTACGGCGGCTGCTGCGGGACGTCGTCGTGGTCGGCACCCTGGAGGACGCCGAGGACCTGATCGCCGCGCACCCCGCCCTGACGGCGGTGACGGCCGAGGGGGACCTGCTGGGCGCCCACTTCGCCCACGGCGGCTCCGCCGCGGCCCCCAGCCTCCTGGAGGTGCGGGCCTCCGTCGACGAGGCGGCGCGCGAGCTGACCGCCCTGGCCGTGCGCTGCGAGGAGCTGGCCGCGGAGCAGCACCGCGCGGCCGACGTCAGGGCCCGGGCCGCCGCGCTCGTCGAGGAGCTGGGGGAGCGCCGGCGCGCCGCCGACCGCGAGAAGTCCACGGTCGCCCAGTCCCTGGGGCGCCTCGCCGGGCAGGCCAGGGCGGCCGAGGGCGAGGCCGAACGGACGGCGGCGGCCGTGGCACGGGCCGAGGAGGCGCTGCTGCGCGCCACCGAGGAGGTGGAGGAGCTCACGGCCCGGCTGCTCACCGCCGAGGAGGAGCTGGCGGCGGGGGAGCACGGCGCCGACGAGCCGGACACCTCCGTACGGGACCGGCTGGCGGCCGACGGGGCGAACGCGCGGCAGACGGAGATGGAGGCGCGCCTCCAGGTCCGTACGCACGAGGAGCGGGTCAAGGGGCTCGCGGGCCGGGCGGACGCGCTGGACCGGGGGGCGCGCGCGGAACGCGAGGCGCGGGCGCGCGCCGAGCAGCGGCGCGCCCGGTTGCGGCACGAGGCCGCGGTCGCCGCGGCCGTCGCCGACGGGGCCCGGCAGCTGCTGGCGCATGTCGAGGTCTCGCTGGTGCGCGCCGAGGAGGAGCGGGCGGCCGCGGAGGCGGCGAAGGGGGAGCGCGAGGCGGAGCTGGCCGCGGAGCGCGAGCGCGCCCGGGAGCTCAAGGGCGAGCTGGACAAGCTCATCGACGTCGTCCACCGGGGCGAGGTGCTCGGCGCCGAGAAGCGGCTGCGGATCGAGCAGCTGGAGAGCAAGGCGCTGGACGAGCTGGGCGTGGAGCCGGCCGTACTGATCGCCGAGTACGGGCCCGACCAGCCCGTGCCGGCGAGCGGGGAACCGGCCGGGGCGGCCGCCACCACCCCGGGCGACGGCGGTGAGGGCGCCGAGGACGGCAAGAGGGCCGAGGGCACCGAGGGCGCTGGGGGCGCCGGGGGATCACCGGCCCAGCGGTCCGTGCCGTTCGTCCGCGCCGAGCAGGAGAAGCGCCTGCGGGCCGCCGAGCGGGCGTACCAGCAGCTCGGCAAGGTCAATCCGCTGGCGCTGGAGGAGTTCGCGGCGCTGGAGGAGCGGCACAAGTTCCTGAGCGAGCAGCTCGACGACCTCAAGCGGACGCGCGCCGATCTGTTGCAGGTGGTCCGCGAGGTCGACCAGCGGGTCGAGCAGGTGTTCACCGAGGCGTACCGCGACACCGCGCGGGAGTTCGAGGGCGTGTTCTCCCGGCTCTTCCCGGGCGGCGAGGGCCGGCTGGTGCTGACGGACCCCGAGAACATGCTCACCACCGGTGTGGACGTGGAGGCGCGGCCGCCGGGGAAGAAGGTCAAGCGGCTGTCGCTGCTCTCCGGGGGCGAGCGCTCGCTCACCGCGGTCGCCCTGCTGGTGTCGATCTTCAAGGCGCGGCCGAGCCCGTTCTATGTGATGGACGAGGTCGAGGCGGCGCTCGACGACACCAATCTGCAGCGGCTGATCGGGATCATGCGGGAACTCCAGGAGAGTTCCCAGCTGATTGTGATCACTCACCAGAAACGGACCATGGAGGTCGCGGACGCGCTCTACGGCGTATCCATGCAGGGTGACGGCGTCTCCAAGGTCATTAGCCAGCGCCTTCGTTGATCAACTTCATTACTTGAACACAAGTGACCCTGGCCTCAACGGAAACTTCTTGGTTACGGCCTATTGACTTAGAAACTTGAAGGCATAGTCTCTGCAGCGTTGCGTTTACCTTCAAGTGGTGGGTGCCCTCGCAGAGCCCTCGCATGATGCGCCACTGGAAGGCCCCATCCCACACCCGGCAACGCCGCCGGGGCCCAGGAGTACACGTTGACCAGCACCGCTCCGCCGACCACGGCGCCCGGAGGCCGCAAGGCCGCCCCGGAGCACCTCGGCCACGTCATCTTCATCACGGCAGCGGCCGCGATGGGCGGCTTCCTCTTCGGCTACGACAGCTCCGTGATCAACGGCGCCGTCGAGGCGATCCGGGGCCGCTTCGAGGTCGGCTCCGAGGCGCTCGCCCAGGTCATCGCCGCCGCGCTGATCGGCTGTGCCGTCGGTGCCGCGACCGCGGGCCGGCTGGCCGACCGCATCGGCCGCATCCGCGTCATGCAGATCGCCTCGGCGCTCTTCACCGTCAGCGCGATCGGCTCGGCCCTCCCGTTCGCCCTCTGGGACCTCGCCATGTGGCGGGTGCTCGGCGGTGTGGCGATCGGCATGGCCTCGGTGATCGGCCCCGCCTACATCGCCGAGGTCGCCCCGCCCGCGTACCGGGGCCGGCTGGCCGCCTTCCAGCAGGCCGCGATCGTCATCGGCATCGCCGTGTCCCAGCTGGCCAACTGGGGCATCCTGAACCTCGCCGACGGCGACCAGCGCGGTGAGATAGCCGGGCTGGAGGCCTGGCAGTGGATGCTCGGCGTCATGGTCGTGCCCGCCGCCCTGTACGGCCTGCTCTCCTTCGCGATCCCCGAGTCGCCGCGCTTCCTGATCTCCGTCGGCCGCACCGAACAGGCCAAGAAGGTCCTGTCCGAGGTCGAGGGCGCGGACGTCGACCTGGACCAGCGGATCGTCGAGATCGAGACCGCGATGCGGCGCGAGCACAAGTCGACCTTCCGCGATCTGATGGGCGGCCGTTTCGGTCTGCTCCCGATCGTCTGGATCGGCATCGGGCTCTCGGTCTTCCAGCAGCTCGTCGGCATCAACGTGATCTTCTACTACTCGTCGTCGCTGTGGCAGTCCGTCGGGATCGACCCCTCCAGCTCGTTCCTGTACTCCTTCACCACCTCGATCATCAACATCGTCGGCACCGCGATCGCGATGGTCTTCGTCGACCGCATCGGCCGCAAGCCGCTGGCGCTCATCGGCTCCGCCGGCATGGCGCTCTCCCTGGGCCTCGCCGCCTGGGCGTTCTCCTACAAGACCGGCTCCGGCACGGACATCTCCATGCCCGACCTCCAGGGCTCGGTGGCGCTCGTCGCCGCCCACTCCTTCGTGCTCTTCTTCGCCCTCTCCTGGGGCGTGGTCGTGTGGGTGCTCCTGGGCGAGATGTTCCCGAACAAGATCCGCGCCGCGGGTCTCGGTGTGGCCGCCGCCGCCCAGTGGGTCGCCAACTGGGTGATCACCGTGACCTTCCCGAGCCTCTCCGACTGGAACCTCTCGGGCGCGTACGTGATCTACACGGTCTTCGCCGTGCTCTCGATCCCCTTCATCCTCAAGTGGGTGCCGGAGACCAAGGGCAAGGCGTTGGAGGAGATGGGCTAACCTCCCCGCTGCCCCTCTCCTCACCAACGGGTGCGCCCCGGCTCGATCACCGAGCCGGGGCCCACGCGCGTGTCCGGCCGGAGGGGCGTGACCCAGGCCGCACGGAGCGGCGCCCGACGCCCGATCAGCGCCCCTTGGGGAAGGCGGCGCGCAATGCGGAGCCGCGGGTGATGAACGCGACGCGGACGACGGGCAGCATGCAGACGACCTGCGTCACGGCGTACCACGGCGGACAGACACCCGGGATCAGGTCGACGCCGATGATCGCGATCGGCATGATGACGGCGAGAGCCCTCACGCGCTCGAAGGCCCGTCGAGATCCGTGGGAAGCGGAGACGGTCATCCGGTGGATCAGCACGGCGACCATGGGCAGCAGGACCGCCCGGACCCACATGAACGTGTTCACCATGTGACCGCCGCTCGACACCGCGACGACCGCCAGGAGGGCGACGGCGCCGAGTACGCCGTACACCTTGATGCTGCTCTTCGCCGTGCCGAAGGCCCCTTGAACGCGAGGGCGGTCGAGGAGTGCCGCATCGGCCGTGGTGCGCGGGTTGGTTTCCATGCTCACCGACGCTATGGAGCGCGTGGTCCGCTTCCTCGTCGCGCGGTGGACCGCCACCGTCATCCCCGCCGGATACCGGCAGGTGGAACCGGTGACGCGGATGTCCACCGGGTACTGGTGGAACGGCTTCTCCTACGAGCGCACCCGTCGGGACGCCCTGCTGGATCAGAAGTGGCGGCTCCGGTGGGAAGACCCCGCCACCTGGCGCGACCTGCGGTTCACAGCGATCGTGCCACTCACCGCGGGCGTGGTCGCCGCCCTCCCGCCGACCGGGGTGGCCGCGGCGGTCCTCGGGCTCGGCCGGCCGGGGCTCGCCGCGCGCCTCGTCGGGGCACTCGGCCTGATCGTGGCCGTCGCCTCCGCCCCCTACGCTTGGCGGCTCGTCGAGCCGGTGGCCGTCCGCTTCCTGCGCCCGTCGCCCGCGATGGCGCTGGTCGACCGGGTGGACGAGTTGACCGCCCAGCGCGCGGACTCCACGGTCGCGCAGGCTGCCGAGATCCGCCGGATCGAAAGGGATCTGCACGACGGGGCGCAGGCCCGCCTGGTCGCGCTCGGGCTCTCCCTGGCGACCGCGGAGAAGCTGATGGAGACCGACCCGGAGCGGGCCAAGGCACTGATGCGGGACGCGCGGGCCGGCGCCACCGCCTCGCTGGCCGAGCTCCGCGAGCTGATCCGTGGGATCAGCCCACCCGTGCTGAGCGAGCGGGGGCTCGTCGACGCGGTGCGCGCCCTCGCCCTGGACACCCCGCTCGACGTGACCGTCAGCGCTGACGCCCGGCCGACCCTGGACCCGCCGATGGAGTCGGCCGTCTACTTCGGGGTCGCCGAGCTGCTGACCAACGCGGTCCGGCATGCCCACGCGTCGCGGGCGCGCGTCCGCCTCGCCAGGGACGAGGCCGGCCTCGTGGTCGAGGTCGACGACGACGGCCGGGGCGGGGCCGACGAGCGGGCCGACGGCGGCTTGGCGGGCCTGCGCCGCCGCCTCGCGGTCTTCGACGGCACCCTGGAGATCACCAGCCCACCGGGCGGCCCGACCCGTGTCAGGATGGCGCTGCCATGCGAATCGTCGTAGCCGAAGACCTCTACCTCCTGCGCGACGGGATGGTCCGCCTGATCGAGGCGTACGGGCACCACGTGGTGGCGACAGCGACCACCGGACCCGAAACGCTCGGCGCGCTGCGGACGTGGCGCCCGGATGTGTCCGTCATCGACGTCCGCATGCCACCGCACCAGTCGGACGAGGGCCTGCGGGCAGCCCTCGCCGCCCGCGGCGAGATGCCCGGACTGCCGGTCCTCATCCTCTCCCAGCACGTCGAGCAGCTGTACGCCCGCGAGCTCCTGGCCGACGGCTCCGGCGGCGTCGGCTACCTGCTCAAGGAGAGCGTGTTCGACGCCGACCAGTTCATCGGCGCCCTGGAGCGCGTCGCGGGCGGCGGGACCGCCATGGACCCGGCCGTCATCGCGAAACTGCTGTCCGGCGGTTCCCCGATGCGGGAACTCGAACGGCTCACCGAACGCGAGTACTCCGTACTGGCCCTCATGGCCGAGGGGCTGTCCAACCAGGCCATCGGCCGCCGCCTCTTTCTCAGCGAGAGCGCCATCAGCAAGTACACCACCTCCCTGTTCGGCAAGCTCGGCATCTCCGAGGATGACGAGACCAACCGCCGTGTCCGCGCCGTCCTCACCTACCTGAACAAGCCGTAGCCCGGTCCGGCCCCTGACACGATCACCGCACTTGCGCACATGCGGAACGGCCCCCGCGCCACAAGGGCGCGGGGGCCGTTCGAGAGGGGTGGGGCGGAGGCGTCAGGCCACGGGAGCCGCGGTCCGCTCCTCCTCGGTCGCCTGGGACGGCACCCGGGCGCCGGCCCCGGCCCCGACCGAGGTGCCCGGCCGCGCCGGCGGCAGCACCGCGTACAGGATCGCCGCGATGGCGATCGTCACCACCCAGGCCAGGCCGTTGCGGCCCAGCCAGGTCTCCGAGAGCGGACCGGAGAACCAGGTCACCGAGGTGAAGCAGAGGCCGGTGAGCAGCGCCGCGCCCCAGGCCACCATCGCCTGCCAGCAGAACCCGCCCGCGTACCAGTACGCGCTGGTGCGCGAGGTGTCCATCAGCGCCTTCGGGTCGTACTCCTTGCGGCGCAGCATGTCCACGCCGAACACGCCGATCCAGGCCGAGAAGGACACCGCGAGCAGCGTCAGGAACGCGATGAAGGAACCGATGAAGCTGGTGGCGACGATCATCAGCAGCGCGCCGCCCACCAGGCTGATCGCCGCGTTCACGCTGACCGCCCAGGCGCGCGGCACATTGATGCCGAGCGTCTGCGCCGTGAAGCCGGCCGAGTACATGGACAGGCTGTTGATCAGGAGCATGCCGACCAGCGCGATCAGCAGATACGGCACGGCGATCCAGGTCGGCAGCAGCTTGCCGATGAAGGAGACCGGGTCGGAGGCGGACGCCAGGTCCGGCGTGCCGACCGCCATCACGGCGCCCATCAGCACCATCGGCACCACGACGATGCCCGCGCCGCCCACCGTGTTGCCGACGATCGCCTTGCCGGAGGCGGTGCGCGGCAGGTAGCGGGAGAAGTCCGCGCCGGAGGGGGCCCAGCTCAGGCCGCCCGCGGCGATGGTGCCGATGCCCGCGATCAGCATCGCGGTGGAGCCGGCCGGCTTGTCGAAGACGGCCTGCCAGTCGGTGTCGGCGATCAGATAGACGAGCACCAGCACGCTGAACGCGCCGAAGAAGTACGCCGACCACTTGTTGCACAGCAGCAGCACCTTGCGGCCCATGCCACTGACCGCGAAGGTGCAGCCGACGAAGACCAGCAGGGTCAGCACGATCAGCACGGTGTTGCTCTTGATGCCGAAGAGCAGGTCGAGCACCGTGAGAATCGCGTAGGCGCCGGTGACCGCGTTGATGGTCTCCCAGCCCCAGCGCGCCACCCAGGTGACCGCGCCCGGGAAGAGGTTGCCGCGCTGGCCGAAGACCGCCCGCGAGAGCGTCATGCCCGGCGAGCCGCCGCGCTTCCCGGAGATGGTGAGGAAGCCGACGATGCCGTAGCTCACCAGCGGCGCGCAGACGCCGACGACCAGGGCCTGCCAGAAGTTGAGCCCGTTGGACACGATCAGGCCGGCGCCCATGGTCAGCAGCAGCACGCTGATGTTGGCCGCGACCCAGGTGGGAAAGAGCTCTCTGACTCTGCCCCCGCGCTCTTCGTCGGGGACCGGCTCAATGCCGCGGGTCTCGACGGCGCCTTCGGCGTCGGTGGGGGAGGTGGTGCCCATGAATGGAGTCTCCGTGCAGGTACGAGCGACGTTGATCGTCAGGAGTCATAGGGGAACAGGGGGACTCTACGCGCGTCGCATAGCTTCGGACCATCGTACTTTGCTCCAACTTTGGGCAAATAGGGGCATTGGTCCTCCGGACAGACCGCAGGAAAGGGCGGCGAGGGACGATCCACCCGGCCGGACCCGCGCCCGTACGGTCCCCGCCCGCGCAGCACCGATACTGGGAGCGTTATGGAAATCGTCATCCTTGCTGTAGTCATCGCACTGGTCGCGGTCGCCGCCGTCAGCGGTCTCGTGGTCAGCGGCCGCAAGAAGAAGCAGCTGCCGCCCACGCCGCCGAGCGCGCCGACCATCACGGCTCCGCCCGCCGAACCGCACGTCGGCGAGGAAGCCGAGACGCCGCGCGACGAACCGCGCCGCACCATCGAAGAAGTCGACCTCCCGGTCGCCGAGGCCCCGCCCGCCGAGGCGCCGGTCACCGAGGCCCCCGCGCCCCCGGCGCCCGCCGCTCCCGAGATCGAGGTCCCCGAGCCCACCGCCGGCCGCCTGGTACGGCTGCGGGCCCGGCTCTCGCGCTCGCAGAACTCCCTCGGCAAGGGCCTGCTCACCCTGCTGTCCCGCGAGCACCTCGACGAGGACACCTGGGAGGAGATCGAGGACACCCTGCTCACCGCCGACGTCGGCGTGAAGCCGACGCAGGAGCTGGTGGACCGGCTGCGCGAGCGGGTCAGGGTCCTGGGCACCCGCACCCCCGACGAGCTGCGCACCCTGCTCCGCGAGGAGCTGCTGAAGCTCATCGGCACGGAGGCCGACCGCTCGGTGCGCACCGAGGGCGGCGCGGACACCCCCGGCGTCGTGATGGTCGTGGGCGTCAACGGCACCGGCAAGACCACCACCACCGGCAAGCTCGCGCGGGTCCTGGTCGCCGACGGCCGCAGCGTGGTGCTCGGCGCCGCCGACACCTTCCGCGCCGCCGCCGCCGACCAGCTCCAGACCTGGGGCGAGCGCGTGGGCGCCCGCACCGTGCGCGGCCCCGAGGGCGGCGACCCGGCCTCGATCGCGTTCGACGCGGTCAAGGAGGGCATCGCCGAGGGCGCCGACGTGGTGCTCATCGACACCGCCGGCCGACTGCACACCAAGACCGGGCTCATGGACGAGCTGGGCAAGGTCAAGCGGGTCGTGGAGAAGCACGGGCCGCTGGACGAGGTGCTGCTGGTGCTGGACGCCACCACCGGTCAGAACGGCCTGGTCCAGGCGCGGGTCTTCGCCGAGGTCGTGAACATCACGGGCATCGTGCTCACCAAGCTCGACGGCACCGCCAAGGGCGGCATCGTCATCGCCGTCCAGCGCGAGTTGGGCGTGCCGGTGAAGCTGGTGGGCCTGGGCGAGGGCGCGGACGACCTGGCACCGTTCGAGCCCGAGGCGTTCGTCGACGCGCTCATCGGGAGCTGAACCGCCGCCCGGGGCGTGCGTCGCGCTCCCGAAGCGCGAACCGCCGCCCGAGGGGTCGGGCGTCCCTGTCGAAGCGTGAAGCGCCGACGAAAGTGCTCTAGTTGCACCGACGGCATGGGCGGCATCGCGAAGGCGATGCCGCCCATGCCTGTTTCTCCGGGTGTGATGGATGTCTCTGGGCATGGCGGAGCGGACCGTCGATGGCTGGGAGGCTATCGGCGGTCCGCGTTGTGTCCTGGATCTTCGATTGATCAGCTCTCGGGGCGTGCTCTATGTGAGCGAGCTTTCAGGACCGGATGACGTGGCCCTCGGGAGCCCACGTCCCGAGGGTCACGGCCTTGCGGCGGCGGGTGGGTCGTCGGCGGGGCCGGTCGCCGCCCAAAGCGGTGGCGCGGCCCAGGAGGCGGGTTCACAGCGGTTGACGTGGGCGAACTGGAAGGCCATGAGGAGAGCCTGGGCTGCGATGCCGCAGATGCGCCGGGTGCCGGCGTCTTCGAGGGGTTGTCTCTGGAGGCGGCCCTTGGCGAAGCCGTTGGTGCTTTCGCGCGGGCGCGGGCGCGGTCGATCCAGGTCTGTTTGGCGATCTTCTTGGCGAGCCTGCCCTTGGTGGCGTCCTTGAGGCTGGGGCATGGGTGAGCAGTACCAGTTGCCCTCGATGAGTTCGGCTTCGGCGAAGCCGGTCTAAACCCTGAGCTGGTCGGAGGTGTAGTCGTGGACAACCCAGAGCCCGGACGGGAGCTGGAAGTTCTCCGGCTTCTGACCGTTGTGGCGCGGTCACCGGCCAGGTGACCGGGGGGTGCCCCTATGGGTTTCGTCAACCTGTATGGGTTGGTTGGGGGTCGTAGAAGGTGCCGTCGCGGAGCATGGCGAAGAGCACGTCGGCTCGTCGTCTGGCGAGGCAGAGGAGGGCTTGGGTGTGGTGCCTCTTGTACGGCCATGACTCGTCCGCCGCCCTGGTCATCGACGGGAAACTGGTCGCCGCCGTCGAGGAGGAACGGCTCAACCGGGAGAAGAAGACCTCACGCTTCCCGGTCATCGCGATCCGCTGGTGCCTGGAATCGGCAGGGATCTCCTTCGACGACGTCGACACCTTCGCCTTCTCCTGGCAGTTCTCCCAGGACGTGGGGAACTGGATGATCGCCGAGATCACCGAGGACCCCGCGGCGACCGTGGAACAGAAGTTCGCGCGCCTGGAGCGTCTGGCGGAGACCCACGCGGCGATGTTCGGCGAGGCCGCGACCGAAGCCGACTTCCTCGAGCACACCGGTCACAGGCTGAACCCTCGCAAGCTGGTCCGGGTCCCGCACCACATCGCCCACCTGATGACCGGATACCACCTGTCGGGCGGCGGAGACGCGGCGTTCCTCGTCAGCGACGGCCGCGCCGAATGGCTGTCGTCGATCATGGGTGAGGTGCGCGGGGGCGAGGTGAAGATCTTCGACGACATGACCATCGACTCGCGGCACTCGCTGGCGATGCTCTTCTCCGTGGTGACGCGCTACCTCGGATTCGTCCCGAACAATGACGAGTACAAGGTGATGGGGCTGGCCGGCTATGGCACGCCGCCCGAGCCGAACCCGTTCCTGACGCACGTGGTCGAGATGTGCCCCGACGGCACCTACAAGATTCCCTATCCGGCGAACGCCGTACCCGCCTACTACGAACTCTTCGACCGCGTCTTCGACGGAGACCCGGAAGGCCGGGAGGACTTCGACTACCGGGTCCGCGTGGCCAGTGCGGCCCAGCACATGCTCGAGACGGTGACCGCCGGCCAGATCCGGACGCTCGAGGCCCGCAGCGACCTGTCCCGCGTGATCTTCGAGGGCGGACTCGCCCTGAACTGCGTCAACAACAGCAAGCTGCTGCAGCGTTCACGCTTCACCGAGATGGATGTCAGCTTCGGCGCCAGCGACGTCGGCGTGGCCATCGGAGCGGCTCTGTTCGCCAGCCGGCAGGTCGGCACACCGCCCCGGATCAGCGCGACACCGTACCTGGGCCCCGGCTACGACGGCCAGGAGATCCCGGCGGCCCTCCAGAGCTACGCCGACCAGGTCGTCTGGCGGGAACTGGACCCCGCGGACGTGCCCTGGGAGGCCGCTGTCTTCGAGCTCGGCAAGAAGACGACCTCGCCCTACATGACCTTCGTGGTTCCGGTGCGACCCGAGTACCGGGAGATGATCCAGGGTGCCTGCCATGTCGACGGCACCTCGCGGATCCAGACCGTCACCGAGCAGGGCAATCCCCTGCTCGCCGAGCTGCTGCGTCACTTCACCGAGCTGACCGGAATTCCCTGTCTGATCAACACCTCGTTCAACGTCGCTGGCGAACCCATCGTCTGCTCTCCTGCGGATGCTCTGTCCTGCTATTTCAAGACAGAGATGGATCACCTGTTCCTCGGCAACTTCCTGGTGTCACGAAAGTGAGCGAGTGGACACCTTCCTGATCTTGGGTGTCCACAATCGCACTTCAGGAGATTGCGCTACGCTCTATGGGAAGGAAGGGAGACGTGAGTTCATGTCGCTCTTAGAGGCGAATCCGTATGTAGGTAATCACTGCGAATCCACCACCCTCGTGAATCTGTTGCGGCAGCGGGACATCGACTTGTCGGAGTCGTTCGTTTTCGGGCTCGCCGGTGGTTTGTCCTTCATCTACTGGCGGGCGAAGCAGATGCCGACACCGTTCGTCGGCGGCCGTATCAAACCCGACACGCTGTCCGAGAATCTCGCGAACGCGCTGAACCTGCGGCTGTCGGTGCACGAGACGTCCTCGGCCAAGCGAGCGAGGGAGCATCTGCTGGCAGAGCTCGACTCGGGAAGTGTCGTGGGCCTCAAACTCGACCGTTATCTGCTCGACTACTCGACCGACGACTTCCGGTTCGCGGCGCACTATGTTACCTGCGTCGGATACGACGACGACCGTTTCGCCCTGGTGGAGACCAAGCCGCTCGGCCTGCAATGGGCCACCGGTGAATCTCTCGCCTCCGCGCGGGACCCCCGGGGCCCAATGAGTTCGCGCAACCGTGCTTTCACCCTTGAACCCCAGAAGGGCGGACTACCCGATCTGGGGGAAGCCGCTCGTAAAGGCATCAGGGCGACGGCGCAGCAATTTCTGAATCCGCCGATCTCCAACTTCGGCTTCAAGGGAATGCGCAAAGTCGCCAATCTGATGCCGCAGTGGCTCGACGACCTTGACTCGCCTGCGGACAGCCTGCCCGAGATCTCTACAATCATGGAGGACGCCGGAACCGGCGGGGGTTTGTTCCGCATGATGTGGTCGGAGTTCCTCGCAGAGACGGCCGACCTCACTGGGACCGGCAAGTTCCAAGAGATCTCGGACGCGTACCGCGGGGTGTCGAAGAAGTGGACCGACGTGGCCGGACTGGTGCGTGAGGCAGGAGCCACCTCGTCGCGGGAATGCCTCAGGAGCGCGTCGACGATGGTGCACGAGGCCGCGGAGGAGGAGCGGAACCTGATGCGACGTCTCCTGGACCTGTCGAGCTGAGCGGCTGACGCCGCGCTCTCCCGGCGCGGCGCCCGCCCACCCGGCGCCATGCCCTCCGAGCGAGCGGTCCGTGCCCCTTTCCAGGCGCCGCGTGACGATCTTGTTGAGGCATGTTGTTCGGGCGTGACCGGTGTGACGATTCCGCCGTTCGGGACGGTGTGAGTACTCGGTCGCGACTGTGAGCCAGGGCCGGGGTGCGGGTGGTCGTTGCGCGAAGTTTGCCAGCATGACGCGGTTGCCAGTGACACTGGGCGCGACGTCCTCGGGTCGCTCCATCAGCGAGCAGGGTGGCTCACCGCGGGCGGGATGGCGACCTGGGCCGGCCAGTGCCGCGAGAGGCGCCCCGCGGGGACTTGACTTAACATCTGATCAGCGTTTTTCGTCGGCGTTCAAGCGTGAAGCGCCCCCGCCGCATCCACACCCTGCGGGGGGGGCGCTTCGCCGTCCCGGGCGGCGCGACGGACCCGTACCCGTCAGGCCGCCGCCCGGTGGCTCACATAGGCGAGCGTGCCCAGCAGCAGCCGGGCCTGCGGCGGGCGGCCCGCCGTGTCCAGCGTCGGCGGGCGCAGCCACCGCATCGGGCCCAGGCCGCCGAGGTCGAAGGGCGGCGCCGTGATGTGCTCGCCGGGGCCCAGGCCGTCCAGATCGAGCCGCGCGTCGTCCCAGCCCATGCGGTAGAGCAGCCGGGGCAGCTCGGCGGCGGACCCCGGGGCCACGAAGAACAGCGCGCGGCCGGTCGGGGTGGCCGCCACGGGGCCGAGCGGCAGCCCCATCCGCTCCAGCCGGACCAGCGCGTGCCGCCCCGCCGCCTCGGCGATGTCGATCACGTCGAAGTGGCGCCCGACGGGGAGCAGCGCGGCCGCCCCGGGCACCTCCGCCCAGGCGGCCGTCACATCGTCCAGGGTGGCCCCCGCCGCGACCGGGGGCGCGAAATCCAGCGGATGGGCGCCGGGAGCGGGGCAGTCGGCCGTGCCGCAGGAGCACACCACCGAGCCGTTCCCGTCCCGAGCGGCACGGGCCCCGGGAACCACGTCCCAGCCCCAGAGACCGGTGTACTCCGCCACCGCCGTGCAGTCGGAAGCCCGGCCGCGGCGCCGCGAGCCGGACCGCATGTCGAGAATGCCGCCGATCGTGAAGCCCATGCCCCCTCCAACGGGTCGTGAGCGCCGATGGTTACGACTCGGAGTCTTGCCGTAACTCTGCGTCGCCGCAGGGAGGTACGGGCGGCGCTGGGTGGCGCGGCAGGTGGTGCGGCGCGAGCCGTGCGCTGCGGCGTGCATCGCAGCGCCAACTCCTGATCGCCGTGTGTCAAGTGAATCGCGTGGAGGTGCGGAGGAGTTCATTCGAAGGGGTGGCGAATGGTGGCGATTCAGCGAACGCCCTCGCGGGAGCAGTGATCGTAGGATTACTTTCGGTACATGAACCCCCGGAGGCGTATCCGAGCACGCGCATGCCGACGGCATGAATCCGCGTCAGCCCGGCCCCATGGGCGGGTACTTCACGGGACAGGTCGCCGCACCGGGCGGCATCCTGGATTCGGTTCGCGCACGCAGGCCCCGCTTCCAGGGCTCGGCGACGGGCACAGAGACAACGGAGCGAGGCGCAGTGACTCGGGATGGGGGCGTTCCAGTGGGCGGCAACGGCGGTAGCGGTACGAACGCTGAGAAGCGCCCCAATGACCAGCTCGGCTCATGGTTCGTGCGCAGCGGCTGGTCGAAGGGTGAGCTCGCGCGGCAGGTGAACCGCCGGGCGCGGCAGATGGGCGCGCATCACATCAGTACGGACACCTCCCGGGTGCGCCGATGGCTCGACGGCGAGCAGCCGCGCGAGCCCATTCCGCGGATTCTCTCCGAGCTGTTCTCGGAGCGATTCGGGTGTGTGGTCGGCGTCGAGGACCTGGGGTTGCGCTCCGCGCACCAGTCGCCGTCCGTGTCCGGGGTCGACCTCCCCTGGGCCGGCCCCCAGACGGTCTCGCTCATCAGCGAGTTCTCCCGCAGCGATCTGATGCTGGCGCGGCGCGGCTTCCTCGGCACCTCGCTGGCGCTGGCCGCGGGCCCCGCGCTGATCGAGCCCATGCAGCGCTGGCTGGTGCCCGCGCCCGGCGGCCTCGCGGACGCCCCGTCCGCGCCCTCCCCGGAGCGCTCCCGCCGCCCCACCCGGCTCTCCGGCCCGGAGCTCGACCTGCTGGAGTCCACCACGGTCATGTTCCGCCAGTGGGACGCCCAGTGCGGCGGCGGACTGCGCCGCAAGGCGGTGGTGGGGCAGCTCCACGAGGTCACCGACCTGCTGCAGGAACCCCAGTCGGAGCCGGTGGCCAAGCGGCTCTTCACGGTGGCGGCCGAGCTCGCGGAGCTGGCCGGCTGGATGAGTTACGACGTCGGGCTCCAGCCCACCGCGCAGAAGTACTTCGTGCTGGCCCTGCACGCGGCCAAGGAGTCGGGGAACAAGCCGCTCGGGGCGTACATCCTCTCCAACATGAGCCGCCAGATGATTCATCTGGGCCGGCCGGACGACGCCCTGGAGCTCATCCACCTCGCGCAGTACGGCAGTCGGGACTGTGCCACGCCCCGCATCCAGTCCATGCTGTATGCGATGGAGGCCCGCGCCTACGCCAACATGGGCCAGCCCAACAAGTGCCATCGCGCGGTGCGCATGGCCGAGGACGCCTTCGGTGACACGTCGCCGAACGACGGCGATCCGGACTGGATCAGGTTCTTCTCCGAGGCGGAGCTCAACGGAGAGAACGCCCACTCCTACCGCGATCTCGCCTATGTGGCCGGGCGCAGCCCGACCTATGCCGCGCTGGCCCACCCCGTGATGGAGCGGGCCGTGGAGCTCTTCGGCGAGGACGAGGAGCACCAGCGCTCGTACGCGCTCAACCTGATCGGCATGGCCACCGTCCACCTGCTCCAGCGGGAGCCGGAGGCGTCCGCGGGCATGGCGGAGAAGGCCCTGGACGTCGCTCGCCGGGTGCGTTCCGAACGGGTGAACACCCGGCTGCGCAAGACGGTGGACACCGCGGTGCGGGACTTCGGCAATGTCGCCGAGGTGATCCAGCTGACCGATCAGCTCGCCGTCCATCTCCCGGAGTCCGCCGAGGCCGTCCAGGCCGTCTGAGCCAGCCTGTCAGGGCCGAGGGGGCGCCCCTCGGCCCAGTCCCTCGTTCCCGGGCGTATCCCCTCGCGCCCGAGGCCATGCGCGGTTCACCCACCCGTAACACGGGCGCGCCCTTCGTCACTGCCGTGAAACACCCAGCGGCATCGGCTGAAACCGCGCTCCGTCAGCCTCGTGGCCACAACCCGCCCCACGTGGTCCTCGCACCGCCGGCATGCGCGGGGGGCCGTTCCCACGTACGAGGAGACACCGGCTTTGAATGGCGCAGATACCGCATTCGTACTGATCAGTGCCGCGCTCGTCATGTTGATGACGCCCGGCCTGGCCTTCTTCTACGGCGGCATGGTGCGGGTCAAGAGCGCCCTCAACATGCTGATGATGTCGTTCGTCTCGCTGGGCATCGTGAGCGTGCTCTGGGTGCTCTACGGGTACTCGCTCGCCTTCGGTGACGACCTCGGGGGCGGCCTGCTCGGCAATCTCGATCACATCGGCCTCCGGGGCATCACCGTCGAGTCGCTGACCAATGGCGACAAGGGCATTCCCGTCTTCGCCTTCGCCCTCTTCCAGCTGATGTTCGCGATCCTGACGCCCGCCCTGATGAGCGGCGCCCTCGCGGACCGGGTGAAGTTCAGCGCCTGGGCCCTGTTCATCACCCTCTGGGTGTCGCTGGTCTACTTCCCCGTCGCGCACTGGGTGTGGCAGGCGGACGGCTGGCTGTTCAAGCTGGAAGTGATCGACTTCGCGGGCGGCACGGCGGTGCACATCAACGCCGGCATCGGCGCGCTCGCCGCGGTGCTGGTGGTCGGCAAGCGCATCGGGTTCAAGCGCGAGCCCATGCGCCCGCACAGCCTGCCCCTGGTGATGCTGGGCGCCGCGCTGCTCTGGTTCGGCTGGTTCGGCTTCAACGCGGGATCGGCGCTGGCCGCCAACGGCACCGCCGCCACCATGGCGCTCAACACCCAGGTGGCCACCGGCGCCGCGATGCTGGGCTGGCTGGCGTACGAGCGCGTCCGGCACGGCGCCTTCACCACGCTGGGCGCCGCCTCCGGAGCGGTCGCCGGCCTGGTCGCCATCACCCCGGCCGGCGCGCATGTGAACGCCTTCGGCGCCCTGCTGATCGGTGTGGTCGCCGGAGCCGCCTGCTCCTGGGCGGTGAGCCTGAAGTACAAGCTCGGCTTCGACGACTCCCTCGACGTGGTCGGCGTCCACCTCGTCGGCGGTGTCATCGGCACCCTCCTCGTCGGCCTGCTGGCCATCGACGGCGTGGGCGGCCTCGACCAGCTCGGCAAGCAGGCCACGGGGGCCTTCTCGGTGATGGCCTTCTCCTTCGTGGTCTCCTGGCTCCTCGCCAAGCTGGTCGATCTCACGGTCGGCTTCCGGGCCACCGAGGACGACGAGGTCTCCGGCGTCGACCAGGCGTTCCACGCGGAGACGGCGTACGACTTCAGCGCGGTGGGCGGTGTGCCGTCCGGCCGTGGCACGGCTCCCGCCCCCGGCGCGCACGGCGGGGCCCCGGCTCCAGCCCCGCACCAGGCCCGCCCCGCCGACCGGGCCGACGATGCCCGCGGGGCGGGGGACGACCAGCGGGCCCAGCCGGGGCAGGACACGAACCAGCAGGCCGAGGACAAGAAGGTGGACGCATGAAGCTGATCACGGCGGTCGTGAAGCCGCACCGGCTCGAGGACATCAAGCAGGCCCTCCAGGAGTTCGGGGTGCGGGGCCTGACGATCACCGAGGTCAAGGGCTACGGCCGGCAGCGCGGTCACACGGAGGTCTACCGGGGCGCGGAGTACACCGTGGACCTGGTGCCCAAGGTGCGCATCGAGGTGCTGGTGGAGGACGGCGACGCCGACGGCCTCATCGACGTCCTGGTGAAGGCGGCCCGCACGGGCAAGATCGGCGACGGCAAGGTGTGGAGCGTGCCGGTGGACACGGTGGTCCGGGTGCGCACCGACGAACGCGGGCCGGACGCCCTCTGACTCCAGGGTGCCCCTTGGCCCACGGGACCCCTGCCCCTCCGCACCCCCGGCCTTCTGATCCCGCTGATCCTCAAACCCCCTGACCTCCGCCGATTGGGGAGCCCGCGTGACGGAGAACCTGGCGAATCCCGACCATCGCGACAGAGGGGCACCCGACGACTACGCGGCGGCCCGGCTGCGGCTCCTCCAGCAGGACTCGCCGTCCGGGCCGCCGCGCCGTGCGGAGCTCGCCCGCCTCACGGACGCGTGGCTGGCCGCGCTCTTCGCACGCGCGGTCGAGGACACCGGCGCCCGGGGCGCCGCGCTGGTGGCCGTCGGGGGCTACGGCCGGGGCGAGTTGTCCCCGCGCAGCGACCTCGATCTGCTGCTGCTCCACGACGGCTCCGCGGACCGGGCGGCCGTCCCCGTCCTCGCCGACCGCCTCTGGTACCCGATCTGGGACCTCGGCCTCGCGCTCGACCACGCGGTGCGCACCCCCGCCCAGGCCCGGCGGACCGCGGCCGAGGACCTCAAGGCGCACCTGGGGCTGCTCGACGCCCGGCACGTGGCGGGGGACCCCCGGCTGACGGCCGGACTGCGCACCGCGGTGCTCGCCGACTGGCGCGACCGGGCCGCCCAGCGGCTCCCGGCCCTGCGCGAGCTGTGCCAGGAACGCGCCGAGCGCCAGGGCGAGTTGCGGTTCCTGCTGGAGCCCGACCTCAAGGAGGCCCGCGGCGGGCTGCGGGACGCCACGGCGCTGCGCGCCGTCGCCGCCTCCTGGCTGGCCGACGCGCCCCGCGAGGGGCTCGCCGCGGCCCGCGGCAGGCTGCTGGACACCCGGGACGCGCTGCACCTGGTCACCGGCCGGGCCACCGACCGCCTGGCCCTCCAGGAGCACGACGACGTGGCGCGCCGGCTGGGCCTGCTGGACGCGGACGCGCTGCTGCGCCAGGTGTACGAGGCGGCCCGCACGATCGGCTACGCCGCCGATGTGACCTGGCGCGAGGTGAGCCGGGTGCTGCGCGCCCGCTCGGCCCGGCCCCGGCTCCGGGGCCTGCTGGGCGGCGCCGGGCCGGGTCGCGCGGGGCGCGCCGGGGTGCGCCCGGCGGGGGAGCCCGCCGCCGGGCGCACCCCGCTGGCCGAGGCGGTCGTGGAACAGGACGGTGAGGTGGTGCTCGCCCGCACCGCGCGCCCCGAACGCGACCCCGTACTGCCGTTGCGCGCGGCCGCCGCGGCCGCTCAAGCAGAACTGCCGCTGTCCCCGCACGCCGTACGGCGCATGGCCGCCGCCGTGCCGCCGCTGCCGGTGCCCTGGCCCGCGGCGGCCCGCGAGGAACTGGTCACGCTGCTCGGCTCGGGGCCCGCCACCGTGCCCGTGTGGGAGGCGCTGGAGGCCGAGGGGCTGATCACGCGGCTGCTGCCGGACTGGGAGCGGGTCCGCTGCCGGCCCCAGCGCAACCCCGTGCACCTGTGGACCGTGGACCGCCATCTGATCGAGACCGCGGTGCGCGCCTCCGTGCTCACCCGCCGGGTGAGCAGGCCGGACCTGCTGCTGGTGGCGGCGCTGCTGCACGACATCGGCAAGGGCTGGCCCGGCGACCACTCGGTGGCCGGCGAGACGATCGTGCGCGACGTTGCGGCGCGCGTCGGCTTCGACGCCGCGGACACCGAGGTGCTGGCCACGCTCGTCCGCCACCATCTGCTGCTGGTCGAGACGGCGACCCGGCGCGACCTGAGCGACCCGGCCACCGTACGGGCCGTGGCGGACGCCGTGGGCGACACCGGCACCCTCGAACTGCTGCACGCCCTCACCGAGGCCGACGCGCTCGCCACGGGACCGGCCGCCTGGAGCGGCTGGCGGGCGTCGCTCGTCGCGGAGCTGGTCGAGCGGGTCGCCGCGGCCCTCGCCGGTGGACGGGCCGCCGAGCGCGCCGGGCCCGAGCGGCCCACCGCCGAGCAGGAGCGCCTCGCCGACCGGTCCTGGCGCACGGGCGGCCCCGTTCTCGTCCTGAGGGCGGGGGCGGGGGCAGGGGCCGACGGCGGCGACCGCTTCGCGGCCGACGGCCCGCAGGAGGGCGCGTACGGGCACGGGCCGGAGCCGGTGGGCGTGGAACTCCTCATGGCCGTCCCCGACCAGCCCGGCGTCCTGCCCGCGGCCGCCGGCGTGCTCGCCTTGCACCGCCTGACCGTGCGCGCCGCCGATCTGCGCGTGGTGGAGCCGCCCGGCGGGCCGGCGGGGGCGGAGATCCTCGTGCTGAGCTGGCGCGTCGCCGCCGAGTACGGGTCCCTGCCCGAGGAGGCGCGGCTGCGCGCGGATCTCGTACGGGCCCTGGACGGCTCCCTGGACATCGCCGCGCGGCTGGCCGAGCGCGAGGCGGCCCACGCCGGGCGCCGCCGCGGCGTCCACGCGCCACCGCCCCGGGTGACCGTCGCCCCCGGCACGTCCGAACGGGCCGCGGTCGTGGAGGTGCGCGCCCAGGACGCCCCGGGGCTGCTGCACCGCATCGGCCGGGCGCTGGAGGACGCGGGGATACGGGTGCGCAGCGCGCATGTCTCCACGCTGGGCGCGAACGCCGTGGACACGGTCTACGTCACGCGCGCGGACGGTTCACCGCTGCCGGACGCCGAGGCGGCGGTCCTGGCCAAGACCTGGGAGGAGGCGCTGCGGAACGGCTGAGGCGGGTGGTGCCCATGTGACGCGAGGAGTGGCCGCCGCGCCTCGTGCGACCGCGGCCGCGGCCGCTGTTGCCGCTCACCGTGGGCCGCGCGCACGTGACCTTGGCCGGTCGAAGCGGGTCGAATCAGACCGGCAAGGACACCGGGGTCCGCGGGCCGGATACCCTGGAGGCCGATTGTCTCCACCCCCGACGACCGAGGATCGACGACCGCCGTGTTCGATACGCTTTCCGACCGCTTGGCGAGTACTTTCAAGAATCTCCGCAGTCGGGGGCGTCTCTCCGAGGCGGACATCGACGCCACCGCCCGCGAGATCCGCATCGCGCTGCTCGAAGCGGATGTGGCGCTGCCCGTGGTGCGGTCCTTCATCGCGGCCGTCAAGGAGCGCGCCCGCGGCGAAGAGGTCTCCCGGGCCCTCAACCCCGCCCAGCAGGTCCTCAAGATCGTCAACGAGGAGCTCATCGGCATCCTCGGTGGCGAGACCCGGCGCCTGCGGTTCGCCAAGAACCCGCCCACCGTGATCATGCTGGCCGGTCTCCAGGGCGCGGGCAAGACCACGCTCGCCGGAAAGCTCGGCAAGTGGCTCAAGGACCAGGGGCACTCCCCGCTGCTGGTCGCCTGTGACCTCCAGCGCCCCAACGCCGTCAACCAGCTCGGCGTCGTCGCCGAGCGCGCCGGGGTGGCCGTCTTCGCGCCGCAGCCGGGCAACGGCGTGGGCGACCCGGTCCAGGTGGCCAAGGAGTCGATCGAGTACGCGCGGACCAAGCTCCACGACATCGTGGTCGTGGACACCGCCGGCCGCCTGGGCATCGACCAGGAGATGATGCAGCAGGCCGCGGACATCCGGGACGCCGTCTCCCCGGACGAGATCCTGTTCGTCGTCGACGCGATGATCGGTCAGGACGCGGTCAACACCGCGGAGGCCTTCCGCGACGGCGTCGGCTTCGACGGCGTGGTGCTCTCCAAGCTGGACGGCGACGCCCGCGGTGGTGCCGCGCTCTCCATCGCGCAGGTCACCGGCAAGCAGATCATGTTCGCCTCGAACGGCGAGAAGCTCGACGACTTCGACGCGTTCCACCCGGACCGCATGGCGTCCCGCATCCTCGACATGGGTGACCTGCTCACCCTGATCGAGCAGGCGGAGAAGACCTTCAGCCAGGCCGAGGCCGAGCAGATGGCGGCCAAGCTGGCGAAGGGCCCCAAGGAGTTCACGCTCGACGACTTCCTGTCCCAGATGGAGCAGGTCCGCAAGATGGGCAGCATCTCCAAGCTGCTCGGCATGCTGCCCGGCATGGGGCAGATCAAGGACCAGATCAACAACCTGGACGAGCGGGACGTCGACCGCACCGCCGCGATCATCAAGTCCATGACCCCGGCCGAGCGCCAGGACCCGACGATCATCAACGGCTCGCGCCGCGCCCGTATCGCCAAGGGCTCGGGCGTGGACGTCAGCGCGGTGAAGTCGCTGGTCGAGCGGTTCTTCGACGCCCGGAAGATGATGTCGAAGATGGCCCAGGGCGGCATGCCGGGCATGCCCGGCATGCCGGGGCTCCCGGGCGCCGCCAAGAAGAAGGCCAAGCAGCAGAAGAAGGCCAAGGGGCGCCAGCGCAGCGGCAACCCGCTCAAGCGGGCGCAGCAGGAGCAGGAAGCCGCCGAGCGCAGGGCGCAGGGCGGTGCCTTCGGCGCCGCCGAGCAGCCCCAGAACTTCGAGCTCCCCAAGGAGTTCAAGGACATGCTGGGCAACGACCCGAAGTAGTCCCGCGGCGGTCCCGCGCGAGGGCGCCGGGGCCCGAGGGCTCCGACAGCGGCCCGGCACGAGCGGATCGGTACGAGCGGATCGGTACGGGGCGGGAGCACGAGGTGCTCCCGCCCCGCCGCCTGTGCGCGCTACACGCGGGCGATGAGGTAGCGGAAGACGTTCGGCATCCAGACCGTGCCGTCCTCGCGCAGATACGGGTGGAGGGCCTCGGCCAGCTCCTTGCGGACCCGCTCGCCGTCCGTGTGGTCCAGCGCGCCGTCGAACAGTCCTGTCGACAGCAGCCCCCGTATCGCGCTCTCCAGATCGGCGTAGCCGAACGGGCACGCCACCCGGCCCGAGCCGTCGATCCGCAGCCCCGCCCGGTGGGCGGTCTCCTCCAGGTCGTCCCGGCCGCACGGCCGCCAGCTGCCCGGCGTGCCCGGCCGCGCCGCGCCGCCCTCCAGGGGCGCGTCGCCCAGGCGCGCGGCCACCCGCAGCACCGCCGAGGTGGCACAGCGCTCCGGCGGCCCCCAGCCGGCCAGCACGACCGCGGCGCCGCGCTCGGCCATCGCCGCCGCGGCCATCAGGGCGGACGGCAGGGAGCCGCTGGCGTAGGTCTGTGGGTCGAAGGCGGTCACCAGGGTGAAGAGCCGGCCGTCGGGGCACGTGGCGTCCTCCGCGCTGGCACAGAGCCGATGCGCGCGCCCCGCCTCGCCCTGGGGCTCCGGCAGCAGCCGCTCCCGCGCCAGCGCCAGGCGCTCCGCGTCCGCCTCCACGCCCGCCACGGCCGCCCCGCGGCCCGCCGCCATGAGCAGGGCCAGCCCGGAACCGCAGCCCAGGCTCAGCAGCCGGCTGGCCGGCCCGACCTCGAGTCGCTGGTACACCGCCTCGTAGAGCGGCACCAGCATCCGTTCCTGGATCTCCGCCCAGTCTCGGGCGCGCGCACACTCGTGCGCCGGGGGACGGGGAGCCGGATGGGCCAGGTGCTGCCGTACGAGCGTGGGTGTCATCGAAAAGCGCCCCTTTTCGCCGAGAGCTTCACGTTCGTCTGATGGTTGCCCGCCCCCGTGAACCGCGCCGTGCCGTGTTCCCCCGTGTGCCGTTCCTCGTGTGCCATTCCCCCGTATGCCAGAGAACCCCGCTTCCGTCCCGGAGTCCAGGGTTCGCGCCCTGATGCTTTCGTGCGCCCCGTATGCGCTCCGGGGCTGGTTCCGGACCTCCGGCGCGTGGACCGATTCACGCTGAGCGCCAGTGGCCCCGTACCATCTGCGCCATGGCAAAGGCTCCCGTTCTCACCCCCCAGGCGGATGACTTCCCGCGCTGGTACCAGGACCTGATCAACAAGGCCGAACTGGCCGACAACGGCCCGGTGCGCGGCACCATGGTCATTCGACCGTACGGATACGGGCTCTGGGAGCGCATGCAGCAGGAGCTGGACGCCCGCATCAAGGCGGCCGGCGCGGCCAACGCCTATTTCCCCCTGTTCATCCCCCAGTCGTACCTGACGAAGGAAGCCGAGCACGTCGAGGGCTTCGCCCCCGAGCTCGCGGTGGTCACCCACGGCGGCGGCAAGGAGCTCGAAGAGCCGGTCGTGGTGCGCCCCACCTCCGAGACGATCATCAACGAGTACTTCTCGAAGTGGGTGCAGAGCTACCGCGACCTGCCCCTGCTGATCAACCAGTGGGCGAACGTCGTCCGCTGGGAGATGCGCCCCCGGGTCTTCCTGCGGACCTCGGAGTTCCTCTGGCAGGAGGGCCACACCGCCCACGCGACCTACGAGGACGCCCGCGACTACGCCGCCCGCATCCACCGGGACGTCTACCGCGACTTCATGGTCAACGTCCTGGGCATCGATGTCGTCCTCGGCCGCAAGACCGCCAAGGAGCGCTTCGCCGGCGCGATCAACACCCTCACCCTCGAGGGCATGATGGGCGACGGCAAGGCCCTCCAGCTGGGCACCAGCCACGAGCTGGGCCAGAACTTCGCCAAGGCGTTCGACACGCAGTATCTGTCGAAGGAGGGCAAGCAGGAGCTGGTCTGGCAGACCTCCTGGGGCGTCTCCACCCGCATGGTCGGCGGTCTGATCATGTCGCACGGCGACGACAGCGGTCTGCGGGTCCCGCCGCGGCTCGCACCCGTCCAGGCCGTCGTGCTCGCCATCAAGGGAGACGACGCCGTGATCGCCAAGGTCCGCGAGATCGGCGACCGGCTCCGGGCCGCGGGCATCCGCGTCCAGGTCGACGACCGCACCGACACCCCGTTCGGCCGCCGCGCCGTCGACTGGGAGCTCAAGGGCGTGCCCGTACGGATCGAGGTCGGGCCGCGCGACCTGGAGAACGGCACGGCGATGCTCGCCCGCCGCATCCCGGGCGGCAAGGAGCCCGTGCGGCTGGAGGCGCTCGAGGCGCTGCTGCCGAAGATCCTCGAGGACGACCAGGCGCTGCTGCTGGAGCAGTCCCGCCAGCGCCGCGAGGCCCGCACCTCGGACGTCACCACGGTCGAGCAGGCCGCCGAGGCCGCGGCCGCCGGCGGCTGGGCCCGCATCCCGTGGGCCGACCTCGGCCCCGAGGGCGAGGCCAAGCTGGCGGAGCAGGCCGTGACCGTGCGCTGCCTGGTCGGCGAGGACGGGTCCGTGCCCGACGCGGACGACGCCCCCGGTACGCTCGCCATCGTCGCGCGCGCGTACTGAGTTCTTCGTTCTTCCCGAGGGGCTCTTCCGGAGAGATCCTTCCCGGGAGGTCCTTTCCGAGGGGACGGCCGTGGCGCCGTCCCCTCGGTGCGTTTCTCGGGCCGGTGCGGTAAGTCTCCGGGCCGGTGCGGCGCCCGGGCGGGAGCTGTTCCGGCGGGGGTGTGCCCCGGCGTGAGTGGATTGCCTACGCGCCGGGGCGTACGCGCCGGTACGTACCAACTTGGCGCCACCTGCGGCGCTCCTCCGCAGATCTGGGCACCCATCCCTCGGCGGACGCATGATTGCGAACTGACTGGTACGTGCAAATTATTTGGGATGGCCCGGTATCGGAACACCGGGCCATCCTTGCTCGTTGTCACGACGTGAGCACGACACCACCTGTTCTCGCCGCGGAGCTGGCGCAGGCGTGGGCCGACATTCAACGGCACCACCCCGAGCTGCCGGATCTCGCCGCGCCCGAATCCCTGATCGGAGAGTCGTCGTCCGCGTGTGGCGCCGAGCTCTCCTTCGAAAGGCTGCTCCATGAGGCAGTCCACGGTCTGGCCGCCGCGCGCGGCATCCGTGACACCTCGCGGGCCGGCCGCTACCACAACCGTCGATTTCTGGCGATCGCCGAGGAGTTGGGGCTCGACCATGCCGATGAGCCACACCCGAGCAGTGGTTTCTCCCTCGTCACGCTCAGCACCGAGGCGAGAAAGCGCTACCGTCCCACGATCGAACGGCTTCAGCGGGCCCTGAAGGCGCACACGGCGGCCACGGCCTCCGACAGCACCCGCAGCTTCCGCGGCCCCGCGGCCCGCCACGGCTCGTCCGGCGGCGGCGTGCGGGTGAAGGCCGTGTGCGACTGCGGGCGCAACGTCCGGGTCGTGCCCTCCGTCCTGGCCCAGGCGCCGATCGTGTGCGGTGGGTGCGGCAAGCCGTTCCGCATCCCGGAGGCGGCCGCGGTGGCCTGACGAGGGCCGATCGAGTGCGTTCGGGCGCGTCGGCGTATGGCAGAATGGACCGCTGAGTACTCGGCAGCCGGTCCGGACCCCTCTCTCCTTCGGCTGACGCGTCCATCGGGCACTCGGTCACCACAACCCCACGTGGTCATCCGCTGTGCTCAAACACGTCAAGAGCAGGAGACACCACACCCGTGGCAGTCAAGATCAAGCTGAAGCGTCTGGGCAAGATCCGTTCGCCTCACTACCGCATCGTCATCGCCGACTCCCGTACCCGCCGTGACGGCCGGGCCATCGAGGAGATCGGCCTGTACCACCCGGTGCAGAACCCCTCGCGCATCGAGGTCGACTCCGAGCGTGTGCAGTACTGGCTGGGTGTCGGCGCGCAGCCGACCGAGCCGGTTCTCGCCATCCTCAAGGTCACCGGCGACTGGCAGAAGTTCAAGGGCCTGCCGGCCCCGGCGCCGATGAAGGTCGCCGAGCCGAAGCCGGACACCCGTGGTCTCTTCGAGGCCGCGGCCAAGGAGGCCGGTGACGAGCCGAAGGGTGAGGCCATCACCCCCAAGGCGAAGAAGGCCGACAAGAAGGACGACGCCGCTGCCGACTCGGCCGCCGCTGAGTCCGCCGAGCCGACCGAGGCATGAGGATGCTCGAGGAGGCCCTCGAGCACCTGGTGAAGGGCATCGTCGACAACCCCGACGACGTGCAGGTCGCCTCGCGCAACCTGCGTCGTGGGCGCGTGCTGGAGGTTCGGGTGCACCCCGATGACCTCGGCAAGGTGATCGGCCGCAACGGCCGCACCGCTCGCGCTCTGCGCACCGTCGTGGGCGCCATCGGCGGTCGTGGTATCCGGGTCGACCTCGTCGACGTGGACCAGGTCCGCTGACAGGCGGTTGAATTCCGGCACGGGCCGGGGAGGGCTTCACGGCCGTCCCCGGCCTTTGTCGATGCGCCGCGGGGCATCCCGTGCCGGTGCGCCGCCGGGAATTCTGAGAACCTTGAGGTATCTGAGAACCTCGAGGAAGAGGTACCACCCTCCGCGCGAGCGGCCGGGGTGTCGCCCGGAGCCGGGCGACCCGACCGTCGGCCGCGCCGGCCGGTGGAGGTTCAGCGCAAAAGGGGAACAGAGTGCAGCTAGTGGTGGCGCGGATCGGTCGCGCCCATGGCATCAAGGGCGAGGTCACCGTCGAGGTCCGTACGGACGAGCCGGAGCTGCGGCTCGGGCCGGGCGCGGTCCTGGCCACGGAGCCGGCCTCCGTCGGGCCGCTGACCATCGAGACCGGCCGGGTGCACAGCGGCCGGCTCCTGCTGCGCTTCGAGGGCGTCACCGACCGCACCGGCGCCGAGGCGCTGCGCAACACCCTGCTGATCGCCGAGGTGGACCCGGAGGAGACCCCGGAGGACCCCGAGGAGTTCTACGACCACCAGCTGATCGACCTCGACGTGGTCACGGTCGACGGCACCGAGGTCGGCCGGATCTCCGAGATCTCGCACCTGCCGTACCACGACCTGCTGATCGTCCGGCGCCCGGACGGCAGCGAGGTCATGGTGCCCTTCGTCGCCGAGATCGTCCCCGAGATCGACCTGGAGGAGCAGCGGGCCGTCATCGACCCGCCGCCCGGGCTGCTCGACGAGGGCCGGGCCGAGGTCGCGGGCCGCCGGGACGACGCCTGATGCGGCTCGACGTCGTCACGATCTTCCCCGAGTACCTGGAACCGCTGAACGTCTCCCTGGTCGGCAAGGCCCGCGCCCGCGGCCGGCTCGACGTCCGCGTCCACGACCTGCGGACCTTCACCCACGACCGCCACAACACCGTCGACGACACCCCGTACGGCGGCGGCCCCGGCATGGTGATGAAGCCCGAGCCCTGGGGCGAGGCCCTGGATTCCGTGATCGCCTCCGGCGGCGGCGAGGAGCGGCCCACCCTGGTGGTCCCCACCCCCAGCGGCCGGCCGTTCACCCAGGAGCTGGCGGTGGAGTTCTCCCGCCGTCCCTGGCTGGTCTTCACCCCCGCGCGCTACGAGGGCATCGACCGCCGGGTGATCGAGGAGTACGGCGAGCGCCTGGACGTGTTCGAGGTGTCCATCGGCGACTACGTGCTCGCCGGCGGCGAGGCGGCCGTCCTGGTCATCACCGAGGCCGTCGCCCGTCTGCTGCCGGGCGTCCTGGGCAACGCCGAGTCGCACCGCGACGACTCCTTCGCCCCCGGGGCGATGGCGAACCTCCTGGAGGGCCCGGTCTACACCAAGCCCCCCGAGTGGCGCGGCCGCGGCATCCCCGAGGTCCTGGTCAGCGGCCACCACGGAAAGATCGCCCGCTGGCGGCGGGACCAGGCCTTCCGCCGTACGGTGGCCAACCGGCCGGATCTGATCGAGCGCTGCGACCCCGCGGAGCTCGACAAGCACGACCGCTCGCTCCTCGCCGCACTCGGCTGGCGGGAGCTCCCGGACGGCCGATTTGGGCGCCCGGCGGAAGTCGTGGAAGAATAGGCCGCTGCCCTGCGTCCGGCCGGCGCCCCTGCCACAGGGGGAACGACGCCCGCCCGAGGTGAGCGGCACCACCATCATTGTTTACGAGATACCGCTGATGACCTGTGGCATCAGCGAGGAGAGCAGACGGTCATGCACCTTCTTGACAACGTCGACGCCGCGTCGCTGCGCACCGACATCCCCAGCTTCCGCCCGGGTGACACCGTGAACGTCCACGTGCGCGTCATCGAGGGCAACCGCTCCCGTGTGCAGCAGTTCAAGGGTGTTGTCATCCGCCGCCAGGGCGCCGGCGTGCGCGAGACCTTCACCGTCCGCAAGGTGAGCTTCAGCGTCGGCGTCGAGCGCACCTTCCCGGTGCACACCCCGATCGTCGAGAAGATCGAGGTCGTCACCCGCGGTGACGTGCGCCGCGCCAAGCTGTACTACCTCCGTGAGCTCCGTGGCAAGGCCGCGAAGATCAAGGAGAAGCGCGACAGCTGATCTCGCGCGAGCTGTGCGGCGGCCGGTGGATTCCGGCCGCTGTCGGCCGTCGGGGCCCCGCCGGATAGGCTCAGGGCTCGATGGACACCGACGCACAGCTCACCCCGCCTTCGGAGCGCGCTCGCTCCTCCGACCCCGCCGAGGGTCCGGAGGAGCGAGCGCGCTCCGCGCGTTTTCCGGGCCTCCGCCGGGCTTCCGGCTCGTGGCGCGCGGGTCCGCGCCGGTTCTCCGGCTGGCGGCGGACGGCCCTGCTGGCCGCGGTCTGCGCCCTGTTCGTGGCGCTGCTCAGCGCCTTTGTCGTCCAGCCCTTCCTGATCCCCAGCGGCTCCATGGAGAACACCCTGCGGATCGGCGACCGGGTGCTGGTCAACAAGCTGGCGTATCGCTTCGGCGACCAGCCGCGCCGCGGCGACATGGTGGTCTTCGACGGCACCGGGTCCTTCGTCCGCGGCCGGCCCGCCGAGAACCCGGTGGCCGCGTTGCTGCGCGATGCGGGCGAGGCGGTCGGGCTGGCCGAGCCGGATGAGTCCGACTACGTCAAACGGGTGATCGGGATCGGCGGTGACCGGGTCACCTGCTGTGATCAGGGGGGCAGGATGACGGTGAACGGGGTAGCCGTCAGCGAGGGGTACCTGTACCCCGGGGACGCACCGTCACGGGTGCCGTTCGACATCGTGGTGCCGGAGGGGAGGCTGTGGGTCATGGGCGACCACCGCGGCGCCTCCCGGGACTCCCGCGACCACCTGGGCGAGCCGGGCGGCGGCATGGTCCCGGTGGCCAAGGTGATCGGCCGCGTCGACTGGATCGGCTGGCCGTTCGACCGGTGGACGTCGTTCGACCGGCCGGGCGCCTTCGACCGGGTGCCGGAGCCGCCCGGTCGCGCGGCAGGTGGGCATGGGTAACCGCGGGCGGCCGCGCCCGGGTCAGCACCGGGCGGACACCCGGCTGCCCACGGGCACCCGTTCGACGGCCCAGCGCTCCGCCCCCGGCCGCGCCGAGCGCCGCAGGATCGCCCGCCGCGCCAAGCGGCGCCGGCGCCGCTCCGCCCTGAAGGAGATCCCGATCCTCATAGGCGTGGCGCTGCTGATCGCGCTCGTCCTCAAGACCTTCCTGGTCCAGGCGTTCGTGATCCCCACCGGCTCCATGGAGCAGACCATCCGCATCGGCGACCGGGTGCTGGTGGACAAGCTCACCCCCTGGTTCGGGTGGCAGCCGCAGCGCGGCGACATCGTGGTCTTCAAGGACCCCGGGGGCTGGCTGGAGTCGGACCGGACCACCTCGGGGGACGACCCGGTGGGCATCAAGCAGGGCAAGCAGCTGCTGACGTTCATCGGCCTGCTGCCCTCGGAGGACGAGCAGGACCTGATCAAGCGGGTCGTCGCGGTCGGCGGCGACACCGTGCGGTGCTGTGACGCCGACGGGCGGATCACGGTGAACGGCCGGCCCCTGGACGAGCCGTATCTGCACCCCGGCAACGCGCCCTCCGAGACGCGCTTCGAGGTCCAGGTGCCCCCCGGCCGGCTCTTCGTGCTGGGCGATCACCGGGAGCGGTCCGCGGACTCCCGCTTCCACCTGGACGAGGAGGGGAGCGGCACGGTCGCGGAGAACCTCGTCGTCGGCAGGGCCGTGGTGATCGCCTGGCCGTTCGGGCACTGGCGGTGGCTGGAGGAGCCGGAGACCTTCGCCACGGTGCCCGACGCGCGCGGCGCGGGCGCCTCGGCGGCCGCCCCTGCGCATAGGGTGTCCCCGCGGGCCCCGTCGGTGCCCGCCGAGGCGGACCGGCCGATCCGGCCGGACGCCGCACAGGAGCCGTTGTCCTCGGCCGCGGCCGGAACGGCGGCTCGACAAGAGCAAGCGACGATCCAACTCCCGACCCCTGCGGAACTCCCGCTCGTTATGGGAGTGGTGGGCCTGCACCGCGTCCGGCGCAGGCGGCAGCGTGGAGTGAGGAGTGGATGTGGGGGATTTGGCGGTCGGCGCACGGTCGGGGTCCGGAGAGCCCGAGAAGCGGCCCGAGGAGCTCGCTGAGTCATCCCCGAGGGCGGAGCGCGACGGGGGGCCCGGCGCGCCCGGGGAGCCCGGCGAGGCGCGGCCCGGCGAGGTCCGTGACGGCGAGAACCGGGACGGCGACCGGGACCAGGGCCCGGACGGCGACGCCGGAGAACGGCCGAAGAAGCCGCGGTCCTTCTGGAAGGAACTGCCGCTGCTCATCGTGATCGCCCTGGTCCTGGCGCTTCTGATCAAGACGTTCCTGGTGCAGGCGTTCTCGATCCCCTCCGACTCGATGCAGAACACCCTGCAGAACGGCGACCGGGTCCTGGTCGACAAACTGACCCCCTGGTTCGGCTCCGAGCCCGAGCGCGGCGAGGTCGTGGTCTTCCACGACCCGGGCGGCTGGCTGGGCGAGGCGCCGAAGACCGACTCGGGCCCCGTCGCCGAGACGATGCAGAACGTGCTGAGCTTCATCGGCCTGATGCCCTCGGCCGAGGAGCAGGACCTGATCAAGCGGGTCATCGCGGTCGGCGGCGACACCGTCGAGTGCAAGGGCGGCAACGAGCCGGTCCTGGTGAACGGCAAGGCGCTGGACGAGCCGTACCTCTTCCCGGGCAACACCCCCTGCGGCGACAAGCCCTTCGGGCCGCTGACGGTGCCCGACAAGCGCATCTGGGTCATGGGCGACCACCGGCAGAACTCCCTGGACTCGCGCTGGCACCAGGAGCTGCCCGGCGGCGGCACGGTGTCGGTGGACGAGGTCGTCGGGCGGGCCATCGTGGTCGCCTGGCCGCCCACCCGCTGGTCGACGCTGCCGGTGCCGGACACCTTCGACCAGAAGGGGTTGGCCGCCGTGGGGGCCGTGGCGCCGGGCGCGCTGGGCCTGGCGGGCGCGGTGCCGCTTGTCCTCTGGCGTCGCCGGCGGCAGTACGGCTGACGTGGGCCGTACCGCCGGGTAGGGTGCGGTCGCGGGTCGTCGAGCACGGACGTCCCGAGTCGTCGGCACGGACGAGGCGGGGAGCGCGGGCATGGGGGCAGCGGGGCGCGGGGGCGGTCGCCGAACGGGCGAGGTGCTCTCCGGGCTGACCGTGGCGCTCGGCTGTGTGCTCTTCCTCGGGGCCTTCGCCTGGGCCGCCGTGCTCTACACCCCGTACACCGTGCCGTCGGACTCGATGACCCCGGGGATCGACGTCGGCGACCGGGTGCTCGCCCGGCGGACGGGCGGTGACGCGGTGCGCCGCGGTGACGTGGTGGTCTTCACCGATCGCGCCTGGGGCGGCCAGCCGATGATCAAGCGGGTGGTCGGCGTCGGCGGTGACACGGTGGCCTGCTGCGGCGCCGGCGGCCGGCTGACCGTGAACGGCGTCCCGATCGCGGAACCGTATCTGTCGGGCGGCGGCCCCGCCTCGCCCGAGGGCTTCCGGGCCGAGGTGCCCCGGGGCAGCCTGTTCCTGCTGGGCGACAACCGGAGCACCTCCCAGGACTCCCGTACGCATCTGGCGGACGCCGCTCGCGGGGCGGTGCCCAGGGACGCCGTCAGCGGGCGTGTGGAGGGCGTTGTCTGGCCACTGGACCGGTGGGGCACGCTCGCCCGGCCCACGGGCTTCGAGGCCCTCCCCGGGGGCGTCTCCGGCGAGGGGCCGCTGCCGCTGATCGCCTGGGCGGTGCCGGTGGGCGCGCTGCTGATCCTCGGGGGCGCGGCCCTGGGGCCGATCAGCCGGCGCCGCATGAGACGGTGTACCCGACCAGGCTCGCCGGGCTGCTGCGCGCGCTGCTCGACGGGGGGCCCGTGAGGTGCCGGTGATCCTGGAGAGCGAACGTGTCTGACGCACAATGGGGGCACGCACGGCTGAAGGGGAACATGCCATGAGCGCCGAGGACCTCGAGAAGTACGAGACCGAGATGGAGCTGAAGCTCTACCGGGAGTACCGCGATGTCGTCGGACTGTTCAAATACGTGATCGAGACGGAGCGCCGGTTCTATCTCACCAACGACTACGAGATGCAGGTGCACTCGGTCCAGGGTGAGGTGTTCTTCGAGGTCTCGATGGCGGACGCATGGGTGTGGGACATGTACCGGCCGGCCCGTTTCGTGAAGCAGGTGCGCGTTCTGACCTTCAAGGACGTGAACATCGAGGAGCTCAACAAGAGCGATCTCGACCTTCCCTCGGGCGAGTCCGGCTTCAGTGACTAGCCCGATCGGGTGATGGAGTTGTCCACAACCGGCCAGTAATCCACCAAGATCCACTCCATGGGGCCCGAGCCGTCACTGTCGTGGCGGAGGTGAGGCCCATGAACGCGCGAGGAGCGCTCGGCCGCTACGGGGAGGACCTGGCGGTCCGGCGGCTGGCGGAGTCCGGCCTGGTGGTGCTGGAACGCAACTGGCGGTGCCGGGACGGCGAGATCGACATCGTCGCCACCGAGGGCGACGCCCTGGTGGTCTGCGAGGTGAAGACCCGCAGGGCCGGGCCGTACGAACACCCGATGGAGGCCCTCACCCGGGCCAAGGCCGCCCGGCTGCGGCGGCTCGCCGCCCGGTGGCTGAGCGAACGCTGGCTCGGCCGGCACGGCTCACCGCCCCGCGGCGGGGTCCGGATCGACCTCGTCGGGGTCGTGCTGCCGCCCCGCGGCGCCCCGCTCGTCGAGCATGTGCGGGGGGTGGCCTGAATGGGCTTCGCCCGCACCTGCTCGGTGGCGCTCGTCGGGGTCGAGGGCGTGGTGGTCGAGGTCCAGGCCGACCTCGAACCCGGAGTCGCCGCCTTCACCCTGGTCGGCCTGCCGGACAAGAGCCTGATCGAGAGCCGGGACCGGGTCCGCGCGGCGGTGGTCAACTCCGGCGTCGGCTGGCCGCAGAAGAAGCTCACCGTGGGCCTCAGCCCGGCCTCCGTGCCCAAGGGCGGCAGCGGCTTCGACCTGGCCGTCGCCTGCGCGGTGCTCGCCGCCGCCGAGCGGATCGACCCCGGGCGGATCGCCGACCTGATGATGATGGGCGAGCTCGGGCTCGACGGCCGCGTCCGCCCGGTCCGCGGCGTGCTGCCCGCCGTGCTCGCCGCGGCGGAGGCCGGCTACCGCCAGGTCGTCGTCCCGGAGCGCACCGCGGCGGAGGCGTCCCTGGTGCCCGGCGTCGCCGTGCTGGGCGTACGCAGCCTGCGCCAGCTCATCGCAGTCCTGTCCGACGAGCCGGTCCCCGACGAGGAGCCGGTGCCGGACGACGGCAGACCGGACCCCATGGCCGCGGGACTGGTGCTGCCCGGGGCCGGCACGGGCAGCGGGCTGTTCGCCGGGGCACTCGACGGCGGTCCGCCCCCCGACCTGGCCGATGTCTCGGGGCAGGAGACCGCCCGCGCGGCGCTCGAAGTGGCGGCGGCCGGCGGCCACCACCTCTTTCTGAAGGGGCCGCCCGGCGCGGGCAAGACCATGCTGGCCGAGCGGCTCACGGGACTGCTGCCCCGGCTGAGCCGGCAGGAGTCCCTGGAAGTCACCGCCGTCCACTCGGTGGCCGGCATCCTGCCGCCCGGCAGGCCCCTGGTGGAGACCCCGCCGTACTGTGCGCCGCACCACTCGGCGACCATGCCGTCGCTGGTCGGCGGCGGCAACGGCCTCCCCCGCCCCGGCGCCGTCTCCCTCGCTCACAGAGGGGTACTTTTTTTGGACGAAGCGGCGGAATTCGGCAGCCAGGTCCTGGACGCGCTGCGCCAGCCGTTGGAGGCCGGGCACGTCGTGGTCGCCCGCAGCGCCGGCATGGTGCGGCTGCCCGCGCGCTTCCTGCTCGTGCTGGCGGCCAACCCCTGCCCCTGCGGGCGCCACTCCGTGCAGGGCTCGGGCTGCGAATGCACCCCCTCCGCGGTCCGCCGCTATCGGGCCCGGCTGTCCGGGCCCCTGATGGACCGGGTGGACCTGCGGGTCCAGGTCTCGGCCGTGAGCCGCGGCGAGCTCATGAGCGGCACGACGAGAGGGGAGACCACCGCGCGCGTGGCCGAGCGGGTGCGCGAGGCCCGGGCCCGGGCCGCCGCCCGGCTCGCCGGCACGCCGTGGCGCACCAACGGCGAGGTGCCGGGGCACGAACTGCGCACCCGATGGCGGCCGGCGCCCGGGGCGCTGTACGCGGCCGAGCGCGACATGGAGCGCGGTCTGCTCACCGCGCGCGGGCTCGATCGGGTGCTGCGCGTCGCCTGGACCGTCGCCGACCTCGCCGGCCGGGACCGGCCGGGGGCCGAGGACGTGCACCACGCCCTCCAGCTGCGCACCGGCGTCAGCCGCGGGGTCGGCGAGGACCACCGGCTCGGGGTCGGCGAGGACGAGCGGCTGGCGCGGGCGGCGCTGAGCCGGATCGTGGAGCCGGGCGACGAACGCGTCGGCCGCTGGCTGGCCGACCTCGGCGCCCCCGCCGTGGCGCGGCTGCTCACCGGCCGCGGCGAGCCGCCCGGCGAGGTCGGCCCCCAGCGCCTGGCCGGCTACCGCGCACGGGCCGCCGGCGCGGACCCGGTGGCCGACCTGGCGGCCGTACGGGCGCTCGGCGGCCGGTTCGTCTGCCCCGGCGACCGCGAATGGCCCCGGCAACTCGACGACCTCGGCGCCGCCCGCCCCATCGGGCTGTGGGTGCGGGGCAAGCCCTCTCTGCGGAAATGGGCGCTGCGGTCGGTGGCCGTGGTCGGCGCCCGCGCCTGCTCCGAGTACGGCACCCATGTGGCCACCACCCTGGGGGCCGGGCTCGCCGAGGCCGGCTGGGCCGTCGTCTCCGGCGCGGCCCACGGCGTCGACGCCGCCGCCCACCGCGGGGCCCTGGCCGTGGGCGGCGCCACCCTGGGCGTTCTGGCCTGCGGCGTGGACCAGGTCTATCCGCCCAGCCACGCCGAACTCCTGGGGCGGCTGGCCGAGGACGGCCTGCTCCTCGCCGAACTCCCGCCCGGCGCCCACCCCACCCGCAGCCGCTTCGTGCTCCGCAACCGGGTCATCGCCGCGCTCACCCGGGGCACCGTGGTTGTCGAGGCCGCCTATCGCAGCGGCTCCCTCGTCACCGCCCGCCGCGCCCAACGGCTGGGCCGGTTCACCATGGGCGTGCCCGGACCGGTCACCAGCGGCCTGTCGGCTGGTGTCCACCACCTGCTGCGGGGTGGCGAGGCCCAGCTCGTCACCGACGCCGCGGAGGTGATCGAACTGGTCGACGCCATCGGCCGGCTCGCCCCGGAGCGCCGCGGGCCGGTCGTCCCCCGCGACCTGCTCGACCCGGACTCCGCGCGGGTCCTGGAGGCGCTGCCCGCGCGGGGCGCGCTGACCGGACGCCGGATTGCCCAGGCGGCCGGGATGGCGGCGGAGGCGACCCTCGCGCGGCTGTACGAACTGCTGTCCCTCGAGTTCGTCGAACGCCGTGGTGATCGCTGGCAGTTGGCGCGGTCCCCCCGAGGGGGCTCGACGGGATCTCCCCGAGGGAGCTCGACGGGATCTTCCCGAGGGGGCCGAGTGGGACGGTGAGACGCCTTGTGACCTGCCGCGATCGAGTGAAAGGGGTGGGCCGATGACCATATCTGCGACGGTGGTGCGCCGTTCGTCCGCACGCCGGATTTCCGTGGTCATGCCCCTGGGGCGCGTGTCACCGCACCTGCGTGCGCCCCGAGAAGCCGCCCTTCTTCGCACACCGCGATCGCGCGGTCACGCTACGCTCACAAGAATTCCCCCCACCCAGACGGCCGCCGCCATCCCGGCGACGGCAGAACGGCTCAAGGCGACGAATGCCCCAGCACACCTCCGGCTCCGACCGAGCGGCGGTTCCCCCGCCCGCTCGTGGCGACGTGCGCCCCGCCGCCCCTTCGTCGCTCGACGAGCTCTGGCGGTCGTACAAGGCCACGGCCGACGGCCGGCTGCGGGAACAGCTCATCCTCCACTACTCGCCCCTGGTCAAATACGTGGCGGGCCGCGTCAGCGTCGGCCTGCCACCCAATGTCGACCAGGCCGACTTCGTCTCCTCCGGCGTGTTCGGGCTGATCGACGCCATCGAGAAGTTCGACCCCGAGCGCGCCATCAAGTTCGAGACGTACGCGATCAGCCGCATCCGCGGCGCGATGATCGACGAACTGCGGGCGCTGGACTGGATTCCGCGCTCCGTGCGGCAGAAGGCCCGCGCCGTCGAGCGGGCCTACGCCACTCTGGAGGCGGCCCTGCGCCGCACCCCCACGGAGGCCGAGGTGGCGGCCGAGATGGGCATCTCCCTGGACGAACTGCACGCGGTGTTCAGTCAGTTGTCCCTCGCCAATGTGGTCGCCCTCGATGAGCTGCTCCACGTCAGCGGCGAGAACGGTGACCGGCTGAGCCTGATGGACACCCTTGAGGACACAGCCGCCGACAACCCCGTCGAGGTCGCCGAGGACCGCGAGCTGCGGCGGCTGCTCGCCCGCGCGATCAACACGCTCCCGGAGCGGGAGAAGACCGTGGTCACCCTCTACTACTACGAGGGCCTCACCCTCGCCGAGATCGGACAGGTCCTGGGGGTCACCGAGAGCCGGGTGAGTCAGATCCACACCAAGTCGGTGCTCCAGCTCAGGGCCAAGCTGGCGGACGTCGGACGCTGAATCGTCCCTCCCTCGTGCCCTTCCGGTGGGTGCCTCCGTAGAGTGTGTACGTGCCCAGGATTCGAGCGGCCTCCGTGGCCGAGCACCGGACCATGCAGCGTGCCGCCTTGCTGGACGCCGCCCGTTCCCTGCTGTCCGAGGGTGGGACGGAGGCCCTGACCTTCCCCGCCCTCGCCGAGCGCACGGGGCTCGCGCGCTCCTCCGTCTACGAGTACTTCCGCTCCCGGGCGGCCGTGGTCGAGGAGCTGTGCGCCGTCGACTTCCCCGTCTGGGCGGCGGAGGTCGAGGCCGCGATGGCGGGGGCGGACAGCCCCGAGGGCAAGGTCGAGGCGTATGTGCGGCAGCAGCTCGCACTCGTCGGCGACCGGCGGCACCGCGCCGTCGTCGCGATCTCCGCGGGCGAGCTGGAGGCCGGCGCCCGGGAGAAGATCCGCGCCGCGCACGGCGGGCTGATCGCCATGATCGTGGAGGCGCTGCGGGAGTTGGGACACCGGGAGCCCCGCCTGGTGGCGATGCTCCTGCAGGGCGTCGTGGACGCGGCGGTGCGGCGCATCGAGCTCGGCGCGGCCGAGGACCCCGAGCACATCACCGAGGCCGCGGTGTCGATGGCCCTGCGCGGCGTACGCGGCTGAGCCCCCACGCCCGTACCGCTGTCCGTACCGCCCCGCCCGTACCGCTTGCCCGCGCCGCCCGGCCCGTACCGCCGTCCGCGCGGTCGCGGACCAGGCCGCCGGTTCGGGCACCCCGAAGATCGGCAGCAGCCGGGACGGCCCACCCCGCAGCAGCCACGCCGGCAGCAGCGACAGCGGGTCCAGATAGCGCTCGGCGCGCAGCAGTCCCCAGTGCAGACAGGCCGAGGGGCAGTGGAAGGGGCCGGGCGCCAGCGTCCCCACCGCCTCGCCCGCGGCCACCCGGTCCCCCTTCGCCACGCTCGCCCGCACGGGCTCATAGGTGACGCGCAGCGGGGGAGTGCCCGTGCCGTCCAGCTCGATCGCCAGCACGGGGCGGCCGGCGACGTCCCCGGCGAAGGACACCCGGCCCGCCGCCGCGGCCCGCACCGTCGCCCCCGGCCCGGCGGCGAGATCGACCCCGCGGTGGCCCGCGGCGTAGGGGGTGGGCGGTGGCTCCCAGCCCCTGAGGCTGTCTCTTATA
>NZ_JBPQTV010000004.1:0-71319 GCF_051386515.1 Streptomyces sp. URMC 123
CGCGGCCGGCTCCCGTCGCACGCCGATGCCCCTCCAGCAGTCGGCGCCCGTCTCCAGCGCTTCGGGCGCCTCGGGCACGCCGGGGCGCGCCGCGTCACCCCAGGCCGAGACCCGTCTCCACGCCGTCCAGCGCCCGCGCGCAGGCGCAGTCGCCCTGCGGCCCGGCCGGCAGCCCGCCGACGGTGTCGAAGATGACCTCCCGCAGCCGGCCCACGTTCTGCGCGAACACCTCCAGGACCTCCTGGTGGGAGACGCCCTCACCCGTCTCCGCGCCCGCGTCCAGGTCCGTGACCAGCGTCAGCGACGTGTAACAGAGGCCGAGCTCGCGGGCGAGCACCGCCTCCGGGTGGCCCGTCATGCCGACCACCGACCAGCCCTGGGCGGCGTACCACCGCGACTCCGCCCGGGTGGAGAAGCGCGGCCCCTCGACGACCACCAGCGTGCCGCCGTCCACCGGCTCCCACTCCCGGGCGCGAGCCGCCTGGAGCGCGGCCTTCCGCCCCTCCTGGCAGTACGGATCGGCGAACGACACGTGCACCACCGGCGGCACCCGGCCGTCGAGGAGCGCCTCGCCGTCGTAGAAGGTCTGCGCCCGGCCCGCCGTGCGGTCCACCAGCTGGTCCGGTATGAGCAGCGTCCCGGGGCCGTACTCGGGGCGCAGCCCGCCCACCGCGCAGGGCCCCAGCACGCGCCGGACCCCCACCGAGCGCAGCGCCCACAGGTTGGCGCGGTAGTTGATGCGGTGCGGCGGCAGATGGTGCCGCCGGCCGTGCCGGGGGAGGAAGGCCACGCGCCGGCCCGCGATCTCCCCGAGGAAGAGCGAGTCGCTCGGCGGACCGTAGGGCGTGTCCACCGTGACCTCCGTCACGTCGTCGAGGAAGGAGTAGAACCCCGAGCCCCCGATGACCCCGATCTCCGCCCGCGCGCCGTCCACCACGGTCCCGTCTCCCACGCCCGTCGCCTCCCCTGTCGTCGCCATGCCCGTCACCCTAGGGGAGCTCCGGCCGGGAACGGCGCCCGGCCGGAACCCCGGGAAAGGCGAAGGCCCGGGGAAAGGCGAAGGCCCCGCCGCCTCCCGGGGGAGGCGGCGGGGCCGAAGCGCAAGGGTCCGTGCCGACGGCGGCCGTCAGGCCGCGGTGCTGCTGGACGCCGAGGAGCCGGACGCCGAGGAGGACGCCGACGAAGCGGACGTCGCGGAGGACGTCGAGGACGAGCTGCCGCTGTCGCTCTTGGCCGAGGTGCTCTTCGAGCTGCTGCTCGTGCTGCTGGAGCTGGACGAGCCGCGGCTGTCGGTCCGGTAGAACCCGGAGCCCTTGAAGACCACGCCTACCGCCGAGAACACCTTGCGCAGGCGGCCGTCGCAGCTCGGGCACTCCGTGAGCGCCTCGTCGGTGAACTTCTGCACCGCCTCGAGGCCCTCGCCGCACGCGGTGCACTGGTACTGATAGGTCGGCACTTCTCCTCCTGGCACTCTCACTCAATGAGTGCTAACGACGCTTAATAGTGCAGCATTCCCCGGGATCAGTCCACCGCGACGGGCGTACGGTGACCGACTCCACGCGCGGCGACCCGGCTCACCGTGGGCGGCACGAGCCGCCGGCGCAGCAGCAGTACGGTGGCCAGCGCCAGTCCTGTGCCGATCAGCGGCACGGTGAAACCGGCGCTGGAGCCGAAGCGGTCCGCCAGCTGTCCGGCCGCGGTCGAGCCGGACGCCTGGCCCAGCGCGACCGACCCCGTCAGCCAGGTGAACGCCTCCGTACGGGCGGTGGCCGGCACCAGCGACTCCACCAGGGTGTAGCCGGTGATGAGCGCCGGGGCGATGCAGAGGCCGACGAGCAGCCCCAGGGCGCCCAGCAGCAGCGGCGAGTGCGCGGCCCACAGGGTGGCGGCGACCAGCGTCAGGGCCGCGTAGGCCGTCAGCAGCCGGCGCTGCGGGGTGATCTTCCAGGCGATGGCGCCGCAGGCGATGCCGGCCAGCATGTTGCCGGCCGCGAACGTGCCGTACAGCAGGCCGTTCATGCCCGGCTTGCCGATCTCCTCGGTGAACGCGGTCAGCGAGACCTGCATGCCGCCGAAGACCGTGCCGATGCCGAGCAGGGCCACGGCCAGCACCCGCACACCCGCGATGGACAGCGCCGAGGCGCGCTTCTCGTGGGAGCCACCGGCCGCGCGGCTCGCCGGCGGGGCGGTGCGGCGCTGGGCGGCGAAGAACAGGCCGCCGACCAGGGTCAGCACGCCCTCCGCGGCCAGGCCGGCCGCCGGGTGGACGCCGGCGCACAGGGCGGTGGCGAGCACGGGGCCGATCACGAAGGTGAACTCGTCCGTGACCGACTCGAACGCCGCCGCGGTGCTCATCAGGGGCGAGCCGTCCAGCTTCGCCGCCCAGCGGGCCCGCACCATCGGGCCGACCTGCGGCACGGAGGCACCGGCCGGCACCGCCGCCAGGAACAGTGCCCAGGTGGGCGCGGAGCCCAGGGCGAGCGCCGTCAGTACGGCGACCGCCGCCGCGTGCACCAGTACGCCGGGAACCAGTACGGCGCCCTGGCCGAACCGGTCGGCCAGCTTCCCGCTCTGCGGGGCGAACAGCGCCATGGAGACACCGGTGACGGCCGCGACGGCGCCCGCGGTGCCATAGGAGCCCGAGGTGTGTTCGACGAGCAGCACGATGCTGATCGTCAGCATCGCGAAGGGCTGCCGGGCCAGAAACCCGGGGACCAGGAAGGTCCACGCGCCGGGTGTGCGCAGTAGTTGTCCGTATCCCGGACGCTCGGAGACCGTGGACGCCACGGCCGTACCTTTCCGCCGCCTGGTAGCGCGCAACCGGGCAGGGGATCGCCTTCCGGAGCGCGCCGAGAGCTGTCCTCTCGCGCAGACCGGGGTAGATACCGCGCTCCTCCGTGTGGGAGCGACGGCCGCCGTGCGGTCGTGCCAGCTCTGCGTCAGGCAGAGTGGGTTGAATCGTTGCCCGTCGATTCTACAAGGTCGGATCGCGTCCGCACCTGTGATGTATCGGACACCGCGCCGCCCCTGCCTGGCTTTCCAGGCCGCCCGCCGCCCGCCGCCCGGGCCGGGAGGCCCCCCACGGCCCGAGCGCCCGGCGACCGTACGGCGCCCCGGCCGGACCGTACGGCGGCGCCGCGCCCCTCAGTGGTTGTTGTTGCCCCCCGTGCCGAGCCAGTCCGCCAGCTTGCCGCCCCGGGCCACCGCCCGCAGCCGCCGTTCCGCCTGGTCGCGCACCGGATCGGTGGCCACCACCAGCAGCTCGTCGCCGCGCCGCAGTACGGTCGTCGGCCCCGGCACGAAGCTGGTGCCCTCGCGCACGACCAGGGTCACCGCCGCCCCCGGGGGCAGCCGCAGCTCCGCGATCTCCACGCCGTGCATCCGGGAGTCCACCGGCACCGCGACGGACAGCAGATGGCCGCGCAGCCGCTCCAGCGGCGCGGACTCGATGCCGAGGTCGGCCGCGGGCTCGGGCGCCCCCAGCCGCAGCCGCTTGGCCAGCCAGGGCAGCGTCGGCCCCTGCACCAGGGTGTAGACGATCACCAGGCAGAAGACCATGTTGAAGATCCGGCGGCTGTCGGAGACCTGGGCGACCATCGGGATCGTCGCCAGGACGATCGGGACCGCGCCGCGCAGCCCCGCCCAGGAGAGCAGCGCCCGCTCGCCCCAGGGGGTGCGGAAGGGGGCCGTGCTCAGCAGAACGGAGACCGGGCGGGCCACCAGCGTCAGCACCAGCCCCACCACCACCGCGGGCCAGACGTCGTCGGCCAGCTCGTGCGGCGTCACCAGCAGGCCGAGCAGCACGAACATGCCGATCTGCGCGATCCAGCCGAGCCCCTCGGCGAACCCCTTGGTCGCGGGCCAGTGCGGCAGCTTGGCGTTGCCGAGCACCAGGGACGCCAGGTAGACGGCGAGGAAGCCGCTGCCGTGCGCCAGGGCGCCGCCCGCGTACGCCATCACCGCGATGGCCATGACCGCGATCGGGTAGAGGCCGGAGGCGGGCAGCGCCACGTGCCGCAGCCCGTACGCGCCGAGCGTGCCGACCGCGAGGCCGACGGCGGCGCCGATCGCCAGCTCCAGGGCGATCTTGCCCAGGAGGACGTACCAGTCCTCCACCGGTCCCGCCGTGGAGAAGGCGACGACCAGGATGACCACGGGGGCGTCGTTGAAGCCGGACTCCGCCTCCAGCGCGCCCGTCAGCCGCGGGGGCAGGGGCACCCTGCGCAGTACGGAGAAGACCGCCGCCGCGTCCGTGGAGGACACCACCGCACCGATGATCAGTGACTGTCGCCAGTCCAACCCCACCAGATAGTGGGCCCCCGCCGCCGTGATGCCCACGCTGATCGCGACGCCCGCCGTCGACAGTACTGCCGCCATGGGCAGGGCGGGTTTGATCTCCCTCCATTTCGTGCCGAGTCCGCCTTCGGCCAGGATCACCACAAGTGCGGCATAACCGATCAACTGGGTCAACCCGGCATCGTCGAAGGTGACTCCGAGCCCGTCCTGGCCGATGGCCACGCCGATCCCGAGATAGATGAGCAGGCTGGGGAGCCCGCTGCGCGAGGAGAGCCGGACCGCGGCGACCGCCACGAGCAGGACGAGGGAGCACACGAGCAGGAGTTGGTTGAGGTGGTGGACAGTCAGGGGCCGGACCCTTTCTCGCGGTTGTCGGCCGGAACGTTCCCTCAGCCGAGCAGAACTTCATTGCCTTACCTAACATTTTACGGGTTCTTGACGCATCCCGCTTCCGGCACTGACTCCGCGTAGGGGCGGCTCCGGCCCTGCGCCTATGGTTGCTAAAGCACTCCAGGACCACACTGCCCCTCTAAGGACAGCGATGCCCGCCAACAAGAACGGCCCTTCCACCAAGAAGAAGGGGCGACGTGCCCGTCTCCTCGTGATCGCAGTCGTGCTGCTGCTCGTCGCGGGCGTCGGCTACGGCACGTACTGGAGCGTCAGCACGGTGCGGGCCTCCTTCCCGGAGACCACCGGTTCCCTCAAGCTCGAGGGGCTCGCCCAGCCCGTCCAGGTCAAGCGGGACGCCTACGGCATCCCGCAGATCTACGCCCACACCGACGAGGACCTCTTCCGCGCCCAGGGCTTCGTCCAGGCGCAGGACCGCTTCTGGGAGATGGACGTCCGCCGTCACATGACCGCGGGCCGGCTCTCCGAGATGTTCGGCAAGGAGCAGGTGGAGACCGACGCCTTCCTGCGCACCATGGGCTGGCGGCAGGTGGCCGAGGAGGAGTACAAGACCAAGCTGTCGCCCCGGACCAAGAAATACCTCGAGGCGTACTCGGACGGCGTCAACGCCTACCTGAAGCAGCGCAAGGGCGACGCCCTGTCCGTGGAGTACGCGGCGCTGGACTTCGTCACCGACTACACCCCGGAGAAGTGGACCCCGGTCGACTCCGTGGCCTGGCTCAAGGCCATGGCCTGGGACCTGCGCGGCAACATGCAGGACGAGATCGACCGCGCGCTGCTCTCGGGCCGCCTCACGCCCCAGCAGATCGAGGAGCTGTACCCGGCGTACCCGTACGACCGGAACAAGCCGATCGTCGACGGCGGCGGGGTCAGCCCCTCGTCGAAGGAGTTCGACCCCAAGGCCACCGCGCCGGCGGCCGGCGGCAGCGGTGCCTCCGGCAGTACGGGTGCGGGCGCCCCGGGCAGTGGCGCCTCCGGCAGTACGGGCGCCGGCTCGAACCGTACGGGCGCGGGCCAGGGTGCGGGCCAGGGTGCGGGCGCCGGTCAGGGCGCGGGCTCCGCGGCCTCCGCGGGCGCCGGCGTCCAGACGCAGCTGTCCTCGCTCGCCAAGTCCCTGGAGAAGATCCCGGCGCTGCTCGGCCCGAACGGCAACGGCATCGGCTCGAACTCGTGGGTGGTCGCCGGCAAGTACACGACCACCGGTAAGCCGCTGCTCGCCAATGACCCGCACCTGGCGCCCCAGATGCCCTCGCTCTGGTACCAGATGGGCCTGCACTGCGTCAGCGTCGGCGACTCCTGCCGCTTCGACGTGGCCGGCTACACCTTCGCCGGCATGCCGGGCGTGGTGATAGGGCACAACAAGGACATCGCCTGGGGCTTCACCAACCTGGGCGCGGACGTCTCCGACCTGTACCTGGAGAAGGTCACCGCCGACGGCTATCTGTACGACGGCAAGCAGCAGCCCTTCACCACGCGCAAGGAGACCATCAAGGTCGCGGGTGGCGCGGACCGGGACATCACCATCCGTACCACTGCGAACGGGCCGATCATCTCCGACCGCAACGAGGAGCTCGGCAAGGTCGGCGAGAAGGCGCCCGTGGGCAACGCGGCGCCCGACCGGGGCACCGGTTACGCCGTCTCCCTGCGCTGGACCGCGCTGGACCCCGGCAAGACCATGGACGGCCTCTTCGCGCTGAACGTCGCGAAGAACTTCAACGACTTCCGCAAGGCGGCGCGCGACTTCGAGGTCCCGTCGCAGAACATGATCTACGCCGACACCCAGGGCCACATCGGCTACCAGGCTCCCGGCAAGATCCCCGAGCGCAAGAAGGGCGACGGCCGCTACCCCGCGCCCGGCTGGGACTCCTCCTTCGGCTGGAAGGACTACATCCCGCAGTCCGCGATGCCGTGGGAGTACGACCCGCAGCGCGGCTACATCGTCACCGCCAACCAGGCCGTGGTCGACAAGGCCAAGTACCCGTACCTGCTCACCGCCGACTGGGGCTACGGCGCGCGGAGCCAGCGGATCAACGACCTCATCCAGTCGAAGATCAAGGACGGCGGCAAGGTCTCCACGGACGACATGCGCACCATGCAGATGGACAGCAGCAGCGAGATCGCCGAGGTGCTGACGCCCTATCTGCTCAAGATCGACATCAAGGACCCGTACGTCCGCGAGGCACAGAAACTGCTCGAGGGCTGGGACTACACCCAGGACGCCGACTCGGCCGCCGCCGCGTACTTCAACGCGGTCTGGCGCAACACCCTCAAGCTCGCCTTCGGCAACAAGCTGCCCAAGGAACTGCGCGTCCAGGGCCAGTGCCTGCGGGTGCCCCCGGCCGAGGACGCCGGCCCGGTGGAGGACCTGGAGGGCAACACCCGGCTCGTCCGCGAGTGCGGGGAGCGCTCGGCGGACACCGCCCAGCCCGACGGCGGCGACCGCTGGTACGAGGTCGTCCGCAAGGCGCTGGAGAACCCGCAGAGCCAGTGGTGGACCGACTGGCGCACCTTCGGCAGCAGCGACCAGCAGAAGGAGGGCAACCGCGACAAGATCCTGGCCGAGGCGATGAAGGACGCCCGCTGGGAGCTGACCTCCAAGCTGGGCAAGAACATCGACACCTGGAGCTGGGGCAGGCTCCACCAGCTGACGCTGAAGAACCAGACCCTCGGCACCAAGGGCCCCGGCGTCGTGCGGTGGATGCTCAACCGCGGCCCGTGGAACCTCGGCGGCGGCGAGGCGGCCGTCAACGCCACCGGCTGGAACGCGGCGGGCGGCTACGACGTCATCTGGGTGCCGTCGATGCGGATGGTGGTCAACCTCGCGGACCTCGACAAGTCCCGCTGGATCAACCTCACCGGCGCCTCGGGGCACGCGTACAGCGCGCACTACGACGACCAGACGGAGAAGTGGTCCAAGGGCGAGCTGCTGCCGTGGTCCTTCAGCGAGAAGGCCGTGGAGGAGTCGACGGAGGACACGCTCGCGCTGACTCCGTAGCCGCCCGCCGCGCCCGACAGGAGCGCGGCGGATCAGCGGCCGATCGGAGTGGTCGGAGCGATCGGAGCGATCAGAAGCGCAGCACCCCGTCCGGGGTGACCACCGCGTCCACGGGGTGGTCGTGCGGTTCCTCAGGGACCCGCGCGACCACCTCGTGCGCGTAGAGGAGCACCACCCGCGCCGGGCTCGCTCCGTACTGTTCGAGGCGGTGCAGCACACGGTCGTAACTCCCGCCGCCGCGGCCGAGCCGCATGCCGCGCGCGTCCACCGCGAGCCCGGGCAGCAACAGCGCGTCGGCCTCCAGCACGGCGCCCGGCCCCAGCCGCGCGCCGTCCGGCTCCAGCAGCCCGCGCCGGGCGCGCACCAGATGGCGCGAGCCGCCGTACACCGCCCAGTCCAGATCGTTGTCCGGCAGCAGTACGGGCAGCAGCACCCGTACGCCCCGCTCCCGCAGGGCGTCGAGCAGCTCCCGCGTCCCCGGCTCCGCGCCGATCGACACATAGGCGCCCACCGTGCCGGCCCCGGACAGCTCCGGCAGCTCCAGCGCCCGGCGCGCCAGCGCGTCGGCCGCCGCCCGGATCTCCCCGGCCGCCAGGGTGGCGCGCCTGGCCAGCAGGTCCCGCCGCAGCGCCGTCTTCTCGGCCCCTTCGCTGATCAACCGTGTCCCCGCTCTCCCGGTGGCGCCCCGTCGGGCCGCCCGTCCGTCTTGGTCCAAGCACCGTCTTCCGGCCAGGGGCAGCCGATAAAGTCGGAACATGACTGAATCGCGCTCCCGGATCTCCAAGGCTGTCATCCCCGCGGCGGGCTTGGGGACCCGGTTCCTGCCGGCCACCAAGGCCACTCCCAAGGAGATGCTCCCGGTCGTCGACAAACCCGCGATTCAGTACGTCGTCGAGGAAGCGGTCACCGCGGGCCTCTCCGACGTCCTGATGATCACCGGTCGCAACAAGCGACCTCTCGAGGACCACTTCGACCGCAACTACGAGCTCGAAGAGCTGCTCAGCCGCAAGGGCGACGCCACCCGCCTGGCGAAGGTCCAGGAGTCCAGCGACCTGGCGACCATGCACTACGTCCGCCAGGGCGACCCGAGGGGCCTGGGGCACGCCGTTCTGTGCGCCGCGCCGCACGTCGGGAACGAGCCCTTCGCCGTACTGCTGGGCGACGACCTGATCGACCCGCGCGACCCGCTGCTCTCCCGCATGGTCGAGATCCAGGAGCAGCACGGCGGCAGCGTCGTCGCCCTGATGGAGGTCGACCCGTCCCAGGTCCACCTCTACGGCTGCGCGGCCGTCAAGCCCACCGAGACGGACGGCGTGGTGCAGGTGACCGGCCTCGTGGAGAAGCCGGACCCCGCGGACGCCCCCAGCAACTACGCCGTCATCGGCCGCTACGTCCTCGACCCGGCCGTCTTCGGCGTGCTGCGCGCCACCGAGCCGGGCCGCGGCGGCGAGATCCAGCTCACCGACGCCCTCCAGGCGCTGGCCAGCGACCCGGACATCGGCGGCCCGGTGCACGGCGTGGTCTTCACCGGTCGCCGGTACGACACCGGCGACCGCGGCGACTATCTGCGGGCCATTGTCAGACTCGCGTGCGAACGTGAGGACCTGGGACCGGACTTCCGGGACTGGCTTCGCCGTTATGTCACCGAGGAGATGGAGCACTGTGAGCAGCACCGCTGAACAGGCCGCCGCATCCGGTCCGCCCGGCGAGCCGGGCGCCGGACCGGAGGCCTCGGCGTCCGCGGACCGGCTCTGGTCCGTCGCCGAGCACCTCGCCGACATCGTCCGCCAGGTCACCCCGCTCGACCCCATCGAGCTCCAACTCCTCGACGCGCAGGGCTGCGTCCTCCTCGAGGACATCACCGTGCCCACCGCCCTGCCGCCGTTCGACAACAGCTCCATGGACGGCTACGCCGTGCGCATCGCGGACGTGGCCGGGGCCGGGGAGCGCTTCCCCGCCGTGCTCACGGTGATCGGTGACGTCGCCGCGGGCAGCGGCGAGCCGCCCACCGTCGGCCCCGGCGAGGCGGCCCGGGTCATGACCGGCGCGCCCCTGCCGCCCGGCGCCGAGGCCGTCGTCCCGGTGGAGTGGACCGACGGCGGCGGTGGCGGCGGCCCCGCCTCCGCCATGGCCGCGCACAGCGCCGCTCCCGAGGGCGCCGGCGGCGAGGTCCGGGTCCACCGCCCGGTCGTCGCCGGGCAGTACGTCCGCCGGCGCGGCAGCGATGTCGCGGCCGGGGAGTCCGCCCTGGCCGCGGGCACGGTGCTGGGCCCGCCGCAGATCGGGCTGCTCGCCGCGATCGGCCGGGGCACGGTCACGGTGCGGCCCCGGCCCCGGGTCGTGGTGATCTCCACGGGCAGCGAACTCGTCCAGCCCGGCGAGCCGTTGCCGCCGGGCCGGATCTACGACTCCAACAGCTTCGCCCTCACCGCCGCCGCGCGCGACGCGGGGGCCATCGCCTATCGGGTGGGCGCCGTCGCCGACGACGCCGGAACGTTCCGCTCCGCCATCGAGGACCAGCTCGTACGCGCCGATCTGATCGTCACCAGCGGCGGGGTCAGCGTGGGGGCGTACGACGTGGTCAAGGAGGCGCTCGCGGAGAAGGACGAGTACGGCGGGAGCGTCGAGTTCCGCGCGCTGGCCATGCAGCCGGGCAAGCCGCAGGGGTTCGGGCGCATCGGCCCCGACCGCACGCCCCTCCTCGCGCTCCCGGGCAACCCCGTCAGCTCCTATGTCTCCTTCGAGATGTTCGTACGGCCCGTGATCCGGGCGCTCATGGGCCTGCACCCGCTGGAGCGCGAGACCGTGCGCGCCCGGCTGACCGGGGAGCGGCCGCTGACCTCGCCGGAGGGCCGACGGCAGTTTCTGCGCGGCAGCTACACCCCGCCGGGGCCCGGCGCGGAGGTCGGCAGCGTCAGTCCTGTCGGCGGCGCCGGTTCCCATCTGGTCGCGGCGCTGGCGCGCGCCGACGCGCTGATCGTCGTACCGGAGGCCACGACGGAGGTCGCGCCGGGGGACGAGGTGGAGGTCGTCGCCCTCGGCTGAGGGGGCGGGGATGTAGCGCGGTGTGGTGCGGGGCCGACCCGGCCCGGGCTGCGCCGCGGGCCTGCGCTGCGTAGCGCGTGGTGCGGCCGGTACCGTGGCTGCCCACGCAGACACCGGGAGCACGGACCGATGAGCACGCAGCCCCATCTCACGCATCTCGACGCCGCCGGCGCGGCCCGCATGGTCGACGTCTCCGGCAAGGAGATCACCGCGCGCACCGCTCGCGCCGTCGGCCGGGTGCTCGTCTCGCCGCGCGTGGTCGAACTGCTGCGCGGCGAGGGAGTGCCCAAGGGAGACGCCCTGGCGACGGCCAGGATCGCGGGCATCATGGGGGCCAAGCGCACCCCCGAGCTGATCCCGCTCTGTCACCCGCTGGCCCTGTCCGGGGTGACCGTGGACCTCACCGTCGCGGACGACGCCGTCGAGATCGTCGCGACGGTCAGGACCACCGACCGCACGGGCGTCGAGATGGAGGCCCTGACCGCCGTGACCGTAGCCGCACTGACGCTGGTCGACATGGTGAAGGCCGTCGACAAGGGCGCCGTCATCTCGGACGTACGGGTCGAGGAGAAGACGGGCGGCGCGTCCGGCGACTGGTCCCGGGGCGGCCGGGAAGGGGCGGGCGCGTGACGGCGGGCGGCTCGGCGGCCCCGGCGTACCGCGCGCTGGCCGTGACCGTCTCCAACCGGGCCTCCGCCGGTGTCTACGCCGACAAGGGCGGCCCGCTGCTCGTCGAGGGGCTCGCGGCCCTCGGCTTCGCGGTCGACGGCCCGCGCGTGGTGCCCGACGGCGAGCCGGTGGAGGCGGTGCTGCGGGAGGCGGTGGCGGCGGCGTACGACGTCGTGCTGACCACCGGCGGCACCGGTATCTCGCCGACGGACCGCACCCCGGAGATGACGCGCCGCGTCCTGGACCGCGAGGTGCCCGGCATCCCCGAGGCGATCCGGGCCGAGGGGCTCGCGAAGGTGCCCACGGCCGCGCTCTCGCGGGGCGTCGCCGGCGTCGCGGGCACGACCCTGATCGTCAATCTGCCCGGCTCCACCGGCGGGGTCCGCGACGGGCTCGCGGTGTTGGCGCGGTTGCTCACCCATGCGGTGGACCAGATCCGCGGCGGCGACCACCCCCGGCCGGTGGGCAGCGCAGGCGCCGTGGGCGACGCCCGTCCGGGGGGCGGCCCCCGGGTCGCCGAATGAACCCCTGGCCCGTCCAACTGGCGGACGGCGACACCGTCCTCCGCCCCATCCGCATGCGCGACCAGCGCGCCTGGCGCGAGGTCAACCGCCGCAACCGGGACTGGCTGCGCCCCTGGGAGGCGACCGTCCCGCCGCCCGTGCCCGGCGGCCCGGTCGCCCACCGGCCCACGTACCGGCAGATGGTGCGCCATCTGCGGGCGGAGGCACACGCCGGGCGGATGCTGCCCTTCGTGATCCAGTACCGGGGGGAACTCGCCGGACAGCTCACCGTCGCGGGCATCACCTGGGGGTCGATGTGCTCGGGGCACGTCGGCTACTGGGTGGACCAGGCGGTGGCCGGCCGCGGGGTGATGCCGACGGCCGTGGCGCTCGTGGTCGACCACTGCTTCGGCGCGGTCGGACTGCACCGGGTGGAGGTCTGCATCCGGCCGGAGAACGGGCCGAGCCGCCGGGTCGTGGAGAAACTGGGATTCCGCGAGGAGGGGCTCCGGCCCCGCTATCTCCACATCGACGGTGCGTGGCGGGACCATCTGGTCTTCGCGTTGACGGCCGAGGAGGTTCCCGAGGGGCTGCTCAACCGCTGGCACCGGGTCCGACCTGGGACTCCGCAGAAATAAAATAAATGTTCGAATTTCGGCGTCAATTCGGCGGCTCCGCGGCCGGCCCATCCGAACAATCACAAAAAAAGTTCGAGATATCAGCCAGATCGTGCGACACACCGAGCCAATTGGCGGATGGGCTCACGCGGACCCCTCTACCGTGTGAGTCGTGAGCAGCAGCGGCCTCATCTACGCAGTCATCGTCGGGGCCTGGGCCGCCTATCTGGTGCCGATGTGGCTCCGTAGGCAGGACGAGCTCAATGAGGCCCGTCCGACGGAACGCTTCAGCACCGCCATCCGGCTGCTGTCCGGACGGGCGGGCATGGAACGCCGTTATGCCAAGGACCGGAAGGGCCTGGAAGGGCGGCCCTTCGACGATGTGGACGACTTCGCCCTCTCCGCGGAGCGGGAGGCGGGGCCGGTCGTCGACCCGGACGCCGTGACCGATCTGGTCGACGTCCGGGCCTTCACCGTGCCCGCGGCCGGACGGCACGGGGGGCGGTCCTCGTCCGCCGGGGGGCCGGGGCCGGTCGAGCAGCCCGAGTACTTCGACGAGCAGCGCTTCGAGGATCAGCGCTTCGAAGGGCAGCGCTTCGAGGAGCAGCGTTTCGGCGAGCGGCCGGAGCTCCTGGAGCGCGGTGACCCGTCCGGCCCGGGCGACCGTCACGGGCGCTTCGAGCCCGCCGGCGCCGGTGCCGTCGACTCCGCCGACCCGTTCGACCCCGGCGCCCCGGCCGAGCCGCTCGACCGGGAGGGCCGTCAGGAGCCCGGCCAGGAGCCGGGCGGGGCGCCCGCCCGCCGGGCCGCCCGCCGCAAGGCGGCGCTCGGCCCCAGCGCCGCCGAGCGGGCCCGCCGCTCCAAGGTGCTCGCCCGCCGCCGGCGCACCACCATGGTGCTCTTCCTCGCCTTCACCCTCGGCGCGATCGTCGCGGCCGTGGGCGGTCTGGCGTTCCTGTGGGCGCCCGGCATTCCGGCAGTACTGCTGAGCGCGTACATCGTCTATCTGCGCGCGCAGGAACGCCGCCGCTTCGCGTTCACCATGGACCAGCGCCAGGCCCAGGCCGCCGCCGCGCGCCTGCGGGAGCGGCAGCCGCGCGGGGCCCGCCCGCAGGAGCCGGCCGAGGACGACGACCGTACGGACGCCCGCGTCGCCCGTACGGCGCAGGGCGCGCCCCCTGTCGACGCCGCGCCGCCGGTGGAGGCGCCGCCCGCCTCCCCGCACACGGCGGGCCGCCGCGCCCTCGTGGAGCAGACGGACCACGCCGAGTGGGTCGACCAGCAGCGCGAGCGCGAGCACGGCCGGCCGGCGGGCGAGGGCTGGGAGCCGGTGCCGGTGCCGCTGCCGACGTATGTCACGGCGCCGGTGGCGCCCCGGGCGACGGGCAGCGTCGACCTGGACGCCCCGGACACCTGGAGCTCGGCCCGCTCCAGCACGGCGGAGCTGCCGGACGACGCCGCGGCGGGCCAGCAGGCGCCCGCGGCCGGGCCCACCACGCGCTCGGGCCGCGCCCAGCCCGGCCGCCGGGCCCGCGAGCGGGGCCGCACGCCGCTCTTCGACCAGTACGCCGAGGGCGACCGCCCCCGCGCGGCCAACGAGTGACCCGCGCCCCCGCCCCGCGACCGCGGCGACTGCTGCGACCGCGCGTCGCACCCGCGTTCGGGGGCCTTCGCTGACCAGCGGGGGAACGGATTTCCAAGCACCCGTGCCGGGGTGCTAAGGTTTCACTCGTTGCAAGGGCCTGTGGCGCAGTCCGGTAGCGCACCTCGTTCGCATCGAGGGGGTCAGGGGTTCAAATCCCCTCAGGTCCACAACAACACCAACGGTTCTCGGCTTCGAGAGCGGTTGACGCGATCCCGTCCGATCTGCTTGATCGGGCGGGATTTTCGCGTTCCGGCTTCTGCCGGCGAGCGGCTCGGCGCGAGCCGGCGGCGGTCGGCCGAACGCCGGTGATCGGCCGAGCGTCGGCGGTCAGTCGAAGTAGACGACCAGGCGGACGCCGTCGGGGCCGAAGCGCGGGGCGAGAGCGCGCATGACGGCGAAGACGTGGTCCCAGCCCGTTCCCGGGCCGATGGCGTCCCGGCGGGTGAAGCGCCGGTAGGTCACCTGGGTGGTGCCCACCGTCCAGGTGCCGTACGGGGTGTCGGCCGGGCGCCCGTCCGCGAGCGACGGGCCCAGCCGGTTCACGACGGCCGGGGGCCAGGCGTCGGCGATCCAGTAGCGGTCCTCGCGGGCCGGGGAGCGGGTGTCCCGCAGGACGAGGGCGCCGCGCGTTCCCCTCGGGGTGGCGTCCATGTCGACCTCGGACAGTTCTGCCCACGTCACCCACGTCGGGCTGTGCACGGCCGGGTCGAGGGCCCGGGTCCGCTCGAACTCCTCCTCGAACGCGGGCGATACGTCCGGCGGCAGCCCCCGGCCGGCGGCGATCGGGTCCCAGCCGGCCGCGTTGCGCACGCCGAAGAGGCAGCCGAGCGACGCGTAGTCCTGCTGCTCGTACAGCGGATACAGGTCCATGGCCCGCACCCAGGGCGGCCACTCGTACCAGTCCTCGTCGGCGCTCGGGTTCCTGACCTCGACGCAGCCGTACACGTCCGTGCCCATGGCGGCAGCGTAGGCGCGACTCGATCAGCTCTCCGGCCGCTTGGCGCGCGGGCGCTCGGCCGGCGTGGGCGGCGGCGCGTCGCCCAGGGACTCCAGGAGGGTGCGCAGGGTCTCCGCCAGGGCTGTGCGGTCGGGCTCGCCGAGGGCCGCCAGGAGGCGGTGCTCCGTGGCGACGTGGTCCGGCAGGGCGCTGTCGACGAGGGCGCGGCCCTCGGGGGTGAGGGTGACCAGGACGCCGCGGCCGTCCGCCGCGTTGGGCGCCCGGGTCACCAGCCCCCGCGATTCGAGCCGGTCCAGGCGCTGGGTGACCGCCCCGGACGTGACCATCGCCGTGCGCGTCAGCTCTGCGGGCGTCAGCCGGTGGGGCGGGCCGCTGCGGCGCAGCGTGGCGAGGACGTCGAACGACGCCCTGTCCAGGCCGTGCGCGGCGAAGGTGCGACCCAGCTCGGCCTCGATCAGCCGGGTGAGCCGGGTGAGGCGGCCGATCACCGCCATCGGTGAGACGTCCAGGTCCGGGCGCTCGGCGGCCCACTGTTCGAGGATGCGGTCGACATGGTCTGGCACCGTCGGAGCGTACCAACTCTCTTAGCGGTGAGGTATCTCACGCCGCCGACCCCTGTTGAGATTGCTTAGCGCTGAGCTACTTTTGCTTAGTGCTAAGCAAACGAATCGGAATCCTCCTGGTGACCGCGCTGGCCCCCGCCGTCTGGGGGACCACCTATCTCGTCACGACCGAGTTACTGCCGCCCGGCCGGCCCCTGCTGGCGGCGGTCGTGCGGGCGCTCCCCGCCGGCGTCCTGCTCGTACTGATCACCCGCCGCCTGCCGCACGGCATCTGGTGGTGGCGGTCGCTCGTGCTCGGCGCCCTCAACATCGGGGCGTTCCTGGCCCTGTTGTTCGTCGCCGCCTACCGGCTGCCCGGCGGCGTCGCCGCCACCATCGGCGCCGTCCAGCCCCTGCTGGTCGCCGCGCTCTCCGCAGGACTGCTCGGCCAGCGCCTCTCCGCGCGCACCGCGCTCGCCGGCCTGGCGGGGGTGGCCGGCGTGGGGCTGCTCGTGCTGCGCGCCGACGCGCGGCTCGACGGTCTCGGTGTCGCCGCCGCGGCCGGCAGCGCCGTCGTCATGGCCACCGGCGTCGTGCTCAGCAAGCGCTGGCAGTCGCCCGCGCCCCTGCTCGCCACCACCGGCTGGCAGCTCGTCGCCGGCGGGCTGCTGCTGCTCCCGGTCGCCCTCCTGGTCGAGGGGCCGCCGCCGGCCGTCCTCACCGCGGCCAACCTCGCCGGCTACGGCTATCTCACGCTCATCGGCGCCGCCCTCACCTACGCCCTGTGGTTCCGGGGGATACGGGCCCTGCCGCCCACCGATGTCACCTTCCTCGGGCTGCTGAGCCCGGTGGTCGCCACGGCGCTGGGTGCGATCGTCCTCGGCCAGGGGCTGACCCCGGCACAGGCCGCGGGCGGGCTCCTCGTCCTCGCCGCGCTCGTCGTCGCCCAGACCGGTGGGCCTCGGACCGGTGGCGCTCGGGCCGGTCAGCAGGGCGCGCCGGCCGCCGCGTCGGCTCCGGTCGAGCAGACGGCCCCGGTCGACCACGCGGCCTCAGTCGAACAGGCGGCCCCGGCCGCGGCCGGAGCCGTGGCCTCCGGCACCGGGCCCCTCGTGACGTCCCAGACCGTGGGCGACCGGTCGGCCTCGCGCCGCAGCTGACGGTAGCGCCCCGCCGAGACGCCGTACTCCCGCTTGAAGGCGTTGGCGAAGGCGAACGGCGAGCCGTAGCCGACCCGCTGGGCCACCGCCGCCAGGGGCGCATCGGAGTCGCGTAGCAGTGAGGCCGCCGTGGTCAGCCGCCACCACGTCAGATACGCCAGCGGCGGCCGGCGCACCAGCGCGGTGAAGCGGCGGGCGAACGCGGCCCGGGACAGCCCGGCCCGCGCGGCGAGCCCCGCCACCGTCCACGGCTTCGACGGGTCGTCGTGGATGGCCCGGAGCGCCGGCCCGATGGCGGGATCGGTGAGCGCCACGCACCAGCCCGTCGCCGTACGGGCCGAGCGCCGCTCCTCGAACCAGGCGCGCAGCAGATGGACGAAGAGCAGGTCCACGAGCGCGGGCAGGGCCGTGTCCTGCCCGGGGCGCGGGTCCTCCAACTCCCCTCCCAGCAGCGCGATGGTGGACCGCAGCGCCGGGTGCCGGCCGGTGTCGGCGGGCAGGTGGACGACCTCGGGGAAGTCCGCGAGCAGCGGGTGCGCCCGGGACTGCTCCAGCCGGTAGGCCCCGCAGAGCAGCAGGAGGGGGCCGTCGTCCCCGGTGCCGGTCAGCGTGTGGCCGGCGCCGTGCGGCAGGAACACCACGTCGCCCGCCGCCAGCGTCAAGGAAGCGACCCCGGGCCCGGATTCCGGCCCGGCCCCCGACTCCAGACCGGCCGCCGGCCCCGATCCCGGCCCCGTCCCCGACGCCGGCAGCATGCGGCAACTGCCGCGCAGCACCACATGGAAGCCCGCCCCGGCGAACGGGTGGAAGTCCGAGCGCCACGGCCCCCGGTGCTCGGCCAGCGCGGAGTACGGGCGCCCGGTGCGCAACGCGGCCATGGTGCCGCTGAGTACGTCCATGGGCGAAGTATCGCCTCCTGACCCCCGAACAACCCGCCCCGGGCGAGACGATCGCGTATGGAGAGGGCGCTTTCGATTATTGGCCGTCTCTCCCCACCCGCCTACCGTCGAAGACATGCAGACGATCACCTTGGGCGCGGTGGACATCACCCGCGTCGTGGAATGGCATGCTCCGGTCGCTCCCACCTCCGCCGTCTTCCCGGGCGCCACCGCGGAGATGTGGCGCGCCAACGAGTCCTGGCTGGCACCCGACTTCTGGCGGCCGGACACCGACGACCTCGTCGCCGTCGCACAGACCTGGGTGCTGCGCAGCGAGGGCCGCACGATCCTCGTGGACACGGGCATCGGCAACGACAAGACGCTGTCCGACATGCCCGCCTGGTCCGGGCTGCGCACCGACTTCCTCGGCCGGCTGGAGGCCGTCGGCGTACGCCCCGAGGACGTGGACGTCGTGGTGAACACCCATGTGCACGCCGACCACGTCGGCTGGAACACCCGGCTGCGCGACGGCGCATGGGTGCCGACGTTCCCCAACGCCACCTATCTCATCGCCAAGGCCGACTACGACTACTGGCACCCGTCGAACACGCGGCCGAAGGTCGGCTCCCTGGGCGGTGTGCCGCTCGAAGGGGACCGCGCCACCATGTTCCGGGAGAGCGTGGAGCCCGTGCACCTGGCCGGCCAGGCGGTGCTCTGGGAGGGCGGGCACACCATCGACGGCAACCTCTCCCTGGAGCCGGCGCCGGGGCACACCCCCGGATCGGCCGTGCTCCGCCTGGCCTCGGGCAGTGACCGCGCGCTGTTCATCGGCGATCTGGTGCACAGCCCCCTGCAGTTCGTGGAGCCGGACTGCGACACCTGCCTGAGCGAGGACCAGGCGGCCGCGACCCGCTCGCGCCGCCGCGTGCTGGAGTGGGCCGCGGACACGCGCTCCCTGGTCTTCCCCGCGCATCTGCCCGGCCACGGCGGGGCGGAGGTGCGGCGGGACGGCAGCCGCTTCGCGATCGAGCGGTGGGCGGCGTTCGACCGGGTGGCCTGACCGGGAACCGCGCACAGATACTGCGCCCGTGCCGCCGCCGGTTCGCCGGAGCGCGCCGTGGTGGCCGATGTCCGTGGCCGGATCGCGTCCTGTGGCCGGATCGGCGGCCCGGCGGAAGGATGGGCACCGCGGCACCGCCGGCACGCCCGCCGGCCCCAGGACACTCGCCGGCACCCCGAGAGAGGCGGTCAGCGACCATGAGCCGGACCCCGGAGACGGTGGTGGAGGACGCGTACGACGTCGTGGTGCTCGGCGCCGGGCCGACGGGCGAGAACCTCGCCGACCGGGTTCGCGCCGCCGGGCTCACCGTCGCGGTCGTCGAGAGCGAACTGGTCGGCGGCGAGTGCTCGTACTGGGCGTGCATGCCCAGCAAGGCGCTGCTGCGCCCGATGGCGGCGCGCGCGGCGGCCGGCGCGGTGGCGGGCGCCCGGGAGGCCGTCTCGGGCCCGCTCGACGCCGACGCCGTGCTCGCCCGCCGCGACTCCTTCGCGGCGCACTGGAAGGACGACGGGCAGGTCTCCTGGCTGGACTCGGTCGGCGCGGAGCTCATCCGCGGCCGGGGCCGGCTCGACGGCCCGCGGCGGGTCGCGGTCGAGGGCCCGGACGGGGGACGGCGGCTGCTGACCGCCCGGCGCGCGGTGGCGGTGTGCACCGGCAGCCGGGCGCTGCTCCCCGAACTGCCGGGGCTGGCGGAGGCCCGGCCCTGGACCAGCCGCGAGGCCACCTCGGCCAAGGAGGTCCCGGGCCGGCTGGCGGTCGTCGGCGGGGGAGTGGTCGGGGTGGAGATGGCCGCCGCCTGGCGCGCCCTGGGCTCCGAGGTGACGCTGCTGGTCCGCGGCGACCGGCTGCTGCCGAGGATGGAGCCCTTCGTGGGCGAGTACGTGGCCGAGGGACTGTCCCGGGCGGGGGTGGAGATCCGTACGGGCACCTCGGTGACGGCCGTGCGCCGCCGCCCGGAGGACGGCATGGTCTCCGTGACGGTGACGCTGACGGCGGACAACGGCCGTACGGAGGCACCGGCCGCCCGGGGCGGTACGGGTCGAGGCGCGAGCAGTGCGGGCGGAGGCTCGGACAGTACGAACGCCGGCCCCGGCAGTACGGGCGCCGGCGAGCGCGCCGCGGACGGTGCCGAGCGCCGTACGGATGGCCCGGCCAACCGTACGGACCGCACCGGCCGCCGTACGGACGTCGTCGTGGACGAGGTCCTGTTCGCCACCGGCCGCGCCCCCCGAACGGACGACCTCGGCCTGGAGACCGTCGGCCTCGAACCCGGCTCATGGCTGGAGGTCGACGACACCTGCCTGGTCAAGGGCGTCCCGGGCGAGTGGCTGTACGCGGTCGGCGACGCCAACCACCGGTCGCTCCTGACCCATCAGGGCAAGTACCAGGCGCGGATCGCGGGCGCGGCGATCGGCGCCCGCGCGCGGGGCGGGCCGGCGCTGGAGACCGGCCCCTGGGGCGCCCACGCCGCGACGGCCGACGCGGCGGGCGCGCCCCAGGTCGTGTTCACCGAGCCCGAGGTGGCGGCCGTCGGCCTGACGGCCGAGCAGGCGCGCCGCCGCGGACTGCGGGTGCGGGTGGTCGACTACGACCTCGGGCGGGTCGCCGGCGCCGCGCTGTACGCCGACGACTACCGGGGCCGGGCCCGCATGGTGGTCGACCTGGACCGCGAGGTGCCGGTCGGCGTCGCGTTCGTGGGGCCGGGCGTGGGCGAGCTGCTGCACGCCGCGACCGTCGCCGTGGTCGGCGAGGTCCCCCTCGACCGCCTCTGGCACGCCGTCCCGGCCTATCCGACGGTCAGTGAGGTGTGGCTGCGGCTGCTGGAGACGTACCGGGACGAACCGTGAGCTCACCGCCCCCGCCGGGGACCGCCCCCGGATCGAATTCGTGAGCGAACGCGCGTGGCACTATGTGGCGCGTACGAAGCTTTCACCCGCCCCTATGAGGACAGTGTGCGCCCCCTATCCGCCGTGATCCGCGCCCTCGCGCTCGGTGTGGTCCTCGGCTGCGCCTGTGCCTGCGCGGAGCCCGGCGGGCTGCGGGTCGAGGGCCCGGCCGTCTCGCCCTCCCCGCGCACCCGCCCGGTCTTCGTGGCGGACATGAGCGGGCACCCGGCGCAGCGCCCGGCCGTTCTGCGGCTCACCGAGCGGGTCACCCTGTCGCAGCTGCGCTGGAGGTCGTGGGGCGGGGACTCGGCGGAGGCGGTCGGCAGCGCCGGCGGCGACTGGTGCCTGCCCGACTGCCGGGAGCGGCCGCAGCCGGTCAAGCTGCGGCTGAGCGGCATGGTGCGGCAGGAGCGGCTGGGGTACTACACCCGCGCCGGGGTGGTGTCGGACGCGGTCGCCGGCCTGCCCCCGGAACTCGCCGGCGAGCTGCGGGATGTGCGGCTGCGCATCCCGCGGCTCTGACAGTACGGCGCGGGGCGCGGATCGCGCATGGGCATACGGTCCCGGATAGGTCTCGCCATCGCCTGCACCGCCGCCCTGGTCGCGGTCCTGGTGGGGCTGCTGGTCCACCACCGCGCGGGCAGGGCCCAACTGGACTCCGCGCGCGAGGTGCTGGACACCCGCTTGCAGGACGCCGTCCAGGACCACGCGGCGGGCGTGGACCACTACCGCACGCTGGTGAACCCGCCGGACCTGCCGCCGCGGCTCTGGGCGGCCGTCCAGACGGGCCGCCGGGCCACCTATCTGGACAACGGGCGGGACGGCCGGGACGGCCGGAGCGGACAGGACGCGTGGCCGGAGGGCTACGGCGGCCATGGAGCCGGCCCCGCTGGCCATGGAGCCGGCCAGGGTGGCCACGCGGCGGGTTCGGGCGGTGAGAGCCCGCCCGGCCGGGGCGCCGACGGCAGGCCCGCCGGCCCCCCGGGCAAGGCGGCGCAGACGGGCCCCACCCTGTGGGCGGCGACCAAGCTCGGCGACGACGTCATCGCCGTGCGCCGCGACTACGGACGCGAGGCCCGGGCCCTGCGCGACCTGGACCGGGTGCTGTGGCTCGCCGGCGGCCTGGGCACGGGCGTGGCCAGCGTGGTCGGCCTGCTGGTCGCCGCCGGGCTGGGGCGCCGGCTGACCGTTTCGGCGGACACCGCGCAGCGGATCGCCGAGGGCGATCTCACGGCCCGGCTGCCCACCCGGGGCAAGGACGAGATCGACCGGCTGACGGCGGCCGTCAACACCATGGCCGACGCGCTGGCCGCCCGGCTCCAGGCGGAGCGCGAGGTCACCGCGAACATCGCGCACGAGCTCCGTACGCCGGTGGCCGGACTGGTCGCGGCGGCGGAGCTGCTGCCGCCGAGCCGCCCCTCGGAGCTGGTGCGGGACCGGGCCCAGCGGGTCAGGGCCCTGGTGGAGGACGTGCTGGAGGTGGCCCGGCTCGACAGCCGGGCCGAGTGGCCCGAGACCGAGCCGGTGCTGCTGAGCGCGCTCGCCCGGCGGGCGGTGGGCGCGGCCGGCGCGGGCGACGACCCGGGGGTGCGCGTACGGGTGACGGCGGACGCGCTGGCCGAGACGGACGCCCGCCGGGTGGAACGGGTGCTCGCCAACCTGGTCAGCAACGCGCTGCGGCACGGCGCGGCGCCGGTGACGGTGGAGGTGGCGGCGCCGGTGATCAGGGTGCGCGACGCGGGGCCCGGCTTCCCGGAGGACCTGCTGGCGCACGGCCCGCAGCGGTTCCGGTCGGGCGCCCGGGACCGGCAGGGGCTGGGCCTGGGGCTGACCATCGCCATGGGCCAGGCGCGGGTGCTGGGCGCGCGGCTGACCTTCGCCAACCCGGAGGGCGGGGGCGCGGAGGCGGTGCTGGACCTGGGCAACGCGGTGGAGATCGACGACACGCCCGCGCCCTGACGCCGCCCGCGACCCGTACGGACGGAAGCCGTGACGCGTACGGATCGAAGCCGCGACGCGTACGGAGCGAGCCCGCGACCCGTACGGAGCGAGGGCCGAGCCCGTGACCCGTACGGGGTCAGGACGGGTGTCAGGGCCGCACGGAGTCCCGCGCGGGCGCGGGGACCAGCGGCTTGGTGAAGCAGTGGCAGCCGCACTTGTCCCGGTACGGCCCGAACTTCGTCTCGGCGGGCACGTACCCGCTGGAGAGGTAGAGGGCTATGGCCTCCGGCTGCTGGTCACCGGTCGACAGCACCATCCGCAGCCGCCCCGCCGCGCGGGCGTCCTTCTCCAGCTCGGCGAGGATGCGCCGGGCCATGCCCCGCCCGCGCGCCTCGGGCACCACGTACATGCGCTTCACCTCGGCGTCGCCGTCGGCGAACCCCTCGGGGGAGGCGTCCATCGTGCGCCAGCCGCCGCTGGCCACCGGGTGCTCGCCGTCGTAGGCGAGCAGATACAGGCCGTGCGGCGGGGCGAACTCCGCCGGGTCCGGCAGGGACACGTCCCCGTCGCCGTAGCGCTCGACGTATTCGAGCTGAACCTGATCGTCGAGCTTCACTGCGTCGGGGTGGTCGTAGCGCACACGGCGGATCAGCATGCGCTCCATCGTACGGGTGAGCGATCGGGCGGCGGGCGGGATTTCCGACCGGGGCCGGCACGTCACGTAGGCTGCCGGGGTTGTCCTCCGCCCCTTGGGGAGCCTGTCTTGCTGACCGTGACCACCGTCAATGTGAACGGACTCCGTGCCGCCGCGAAGAAGGGCTTCGTCGAGTGGCTGGCCCGCACCGAGGCCGATGTGGTGCTCCTCCAGGAGGTGCGCGCCGAGCCCGGGCAGCTCCCCGCCGAGGTCCGCGACCCGGCCGGCTGGCATGCCGTGTACGCGCCGGCCGCCGCCAAGGGCCGGGCCGGGGTCGCGGTCTACACCCGGCGCGAGCCGGAGCGGGTGCGCGTGGGCTTCGGCTCGTCGGAGTTCGACGCCAGCGGCCGGTACGTGGAGGTGGACCTGCCGGGGCTGACCGTGGCGAGCCTCTATCTGCCCTCGGGCGAGGTGGGCACGGAGCGGCAGGACGAGAAGGAGCGCTTCATGGCCGCGTTCCTGCCGTACCTGGCGGAGCTGCGGGAGCGGGCCGCCGCCGACGGCCGGGAGGTGCTGGTGTGCGGTGACTGGAACATCGCGCACCAGGAGGCGGACCTGAAGAACTGGAAGGCGAACACCAAGAAGGCGGGCTTCCTGCCGGAGGAGCGCGCCTGGCTGACCCGCGTGTTCGAGGAGGAGCGGTACGTCGACGTCGTACGGCGGCTGCACCCGGGGGTGGCCGGGCCGTACTCGTGGTGGTCCTACCGGGGCAAGGCGTTCGACAACGACAGCGGCTGGCGGATCGACTACATCGTCGCGACCGCCGGTCTGGCGGAGCGCTGTGTGAAGGCCCATGTGGAGCGGGCGGCCAGCTACGACCTGCGGTGGAGCGACCACGCGCCGGTGACGGCGGTCTTCGAGCGGCGCGCGGGGTAGCGGGCCCCACGGGCGTGCGCCCCGCGCCCCGGTCCCCAAGCGTCAGGGGCTCACGGGCTCACAGCGGGCCGCCGCCCGCCGGTGCCTCCTCCGCGTCGTCCGACTGCCAGCCCTCGGGAGGCTCCATATAGGGCGAGCAGTAACCGCACGCCGTGCACGCGTAGCGTCCGTACGTCCCGAACGCCTCAGCGCCGCACTGCTTGCAGTGGTGCTTGGTGATCTCAGGCAGTACTGACACCCGACGACCCTCTCTCTCCGTGCTGTCGAGCGTACCCAGCGCATCGGCGAGCACAAGGGTCCGGGACCGCGCGGACCACCATGGGTCGGGCGGGGACGGGAACGGGCTGCTACGCCCCGCGGTGGGCGCCGCGGATCTCCAGACCGTCGAGGAGGCGCCGGGTGGCCTCGGCCACCGCGTCCACCGCCTCGTCGAAGACCTCGCGATTGTGGGCGGCGGGCGCCCGGAAGCCGGAGATCTTGCGGACGTACTGGAGGGCTGCGGCCCGGATGTCGTCCTCGCCGACCTCGGGCGTGGCCGGCGGACGGAGGGTCTTGATGCTGCGGCACATGTCACCAGTGTGCGCCGCCCGCCACGCCTCCGGGCCGCGAACGGCTCGCAGTACTGCGGCCCGGAGGCGGTTCTCAGTACTGGGAGCCGCGAACGGTGCTCAGGACCGCGGGTCGCCGCCGGACTCCCGTTCGGCCCGCATCCGGCGGTCCATGGCCATCGAGAGCTCCGCCTCGACGACGCTCTTGGCCAGCGGGCGCAGCCGGTCCAGGGCGGCCGTGACGGGCTCCGCCGAGGGGGCCCGGCCGGCGTCCGCGCCCACCACGTGGTGGCGCACGAGGGTGGTGAAGAGCTCGGCGAGCGCGTCGGTGTGCGCCCGTACCTCCTTGGCCGCCGCGAGGACGGCGGCGAGCGGCACGCCCTCCCGTACGAGTGCGGCCGAGACATCCAGCAGCCGCCGGCTGACGTGCACGATCGCGTCCCCGTCGACGGCGAGATAGCCGAGGTCGAGGGAGGCGGCCAGGTTGTCCGCGGTGACATCGGCGGCGAAGTAGTCGGCGAGCTCCTCCGGGGTGAGCCGGACCGGGGTCTCCTCGGTGAAGGTCTGGTGGAAGTCGCCGGAGAAACCGAGCAGTTCGGCGACGTCCCGGCCGCTCTCGAAGGCGGTGATGAGCTCCGCGATGCCGCCCAGCGTGTGACCGCGTTCGAGCAGCGCGGCGATCGTCCGCAGCCGGGCCAGATGGTGGTCGTTGTACCAGGCGATCCGGCCCTCCCGGCGCGGCGGCGGGAGCAGCTTGCGCTCGCGGTAGAAGCGCAGGGTACGCACGGAGATGCCGGCTCGTTCCGCCAGCTCCGCGGTCCGGTACTCGGAGGGATCGTCGGTCGCCACGCCCCGCACCCTAGCCGCCCGGCGGCCCGCGGACCGCTGCCCGGCGGTTGCCCGGCGGTTGTCCGGCGGCTGTCCGGCCGGCCGGTGGGCGTCCCCGGCCGCCGCCCGCGCCGCGCGGGGTTCGTGCGACGGATGTGCGCGGCCCCCTACCGCGCCGTAGCGCTCTGGCCTACTCTCCCATCATGCCAGTGATTGCTGGCACAGTCGTTCAGGAGTCGTTCCCGGCAGTGGGAGGCAGCGGCATGACAGAGTGCCAGAACGGTCGGACACCACCCGAGCATCAGCCGCAGCCGCCAGCGCGGTCCCGGACGCGCGCCCACCCCCGGGAGCTCTCCCACGTGCGCGTCGCCGTGATCGGCTCCGGCTTCAGCGGGCTGGGCGCCGCCGTGCGGCTGCGCCGCGCCGGCATCACGGACTTCGTCGTCCTGGAGCGCGCGAGCGCCGTCGGCGGCACCTGGCGGGACAACACCTATCCGGGCTGCGCCTGCGACGTGCCCTCCCACCTGTACTCCTTCTCGTTCGCGCCCAACCCCCGCTGGCCGCGCAACTTCTCGGGCCAGCCGCACATCCGGGCGTATCTGGAGGACGTCGCCGACACCTTCGGGCTGCGCCCGCACATCCGCCTCGACTCCGAGGTGCGCGGCCTGCGCTGGAACTCCCGGGAGCTGCACTGGGAGATCGACACGGCCACGGGCCCGCTCACCGCCGATGTGGTCGTCTCCGGCACCGGCCCGCTCTCCGACCCCAAGATCCCCGACATCCCGGGTCTCGACGGCTTCCCCGGGCAGGTCTTCCACTCCGCGCGCTGGGACCACGACGTCGAGCTGCGCGGCAAGCGCGTGGCCGTGGTCGGCACGGGCGCGTCCGCGATCCAGATCGTGCCCGCCGTCCAGCCGGAGGTGGGCCGGCTGACGCTCTTCCAGCGCACCCCCGCCTGGATTCTGCCGCGCCTCGACCGGCGGATCACCGCGGCCGAGCAGTGGCTGCACAGCGTCGCGCCGGTCACCCGCGCGGTGCGCCGCGGAGTGCTGTGGGGCGTACGGGAGTTGCAGGTCGACTCGTTCGCCCGGCGGACCGGCGGCATGCGGGCGGCGCAGCGGATCGCCCTCGCCCATCTGCACCGGGCGGTGAAGGACCCGGCGCTGCGGGCCGCGCTCACCCCGGACTACACCATCGGCTGCAAGCGCATCCTGCTGTCCAACGACTTCTATCCGGCGCTCACCCGCCCCAATGTCGACCTCGTGGCGTCGGGCCTGGCCGAGGTGCGCGGCTCCACGCTGATCGCCGCCGACGGCAGCCGGGCGGAGGCGGACGTCCTGATCTTCGGAACCGGCTTCCGGGTCACCGACATGCCGATCACCGAGCGGGTCACCGGCGCGGACGGCACCACCCTGGCCGAGTCCTGGCGGGGCGGCATGGCGGCCCTGCGTGGCACCAGCGCGGCGGGGTTCCCCAACTTCCTCACGATCATCGGCCCCAACACCGGCCTGGGCAACAGCTCGATGATTCTGATGATCGAGTCCCAGCTCACGTATCTGATCGACTTCCTGCGGCAGTTGGACGACCTGGAGCGCGCCGGCGGCAAGGCCGCGCTCGACGCCCGCCCCTCGGCCGTGGGCGCGTGGAACCGGCGGCTCCAGGACCGGATGCGGCACACGGTGTGGAACACCGGCGGCTGCGAGAGCTGGTATCTGGACGCGCACGGGCGCAACACCACTGTCTGGCCGGGCACGACGAGCGAGTTCCGGAAGGCCACCCGGGAGGTGCGGCTCTCGGAGTACGCGGTGCTCCGGGCGCCGAGGGCCCCGCGCGCCGCCGCGGGGGCGGCGGGACCCGTCCTCGCGGGCGAGCCCGCCCGGGCCGGCGCGGACCCGGTGCCGCCGGCCACGGCCGGGGCGGGAACACCGGATGCGTCCGGGGCCGGGGTGCCTGCCACGTCCGGGGCCGGGGCGCCGGCCACGGACACCGCCCGGGCCGGCGCGGCGGTGACCCGATGAGCCGCGAACCGCGCGCCGTGGCGCGCCGCCGGCCCCTGGCGCGCCGCCGCACCGTCGATCCGATCCCGGGCGGCTACGGGCCGCCCGAGCCCCTGCACGAGCCGACCGTGACCTCCGCCGACGGCTCCCGGTTGCACGCCCAGGTCCACGGCCCGGAGGGGGCGCCCGCCGTGGTGCTGGTCCACGGCTGGACCTGCTCCACCGCCTTCTGGGGGCCGGTCGTGCGGGAGCTGGCCGCCGACCACCGGGTGGTCGTCTACGACCAGCGGGGCCACGGCCGCAGCCCGGCCGCCGGCCCCGGGGGCTACAGCACCGACGCCCTCGCCGACGACCTGGAGGCCGTGCTGGGCGCGACGCTCGCCCCGGGGGAGCGCGCGGTGCTCGCCGGGCACTCGATGGGCGGCATGACCATCATGGCGGCGGCCGACCGGGCCGCGGTGCGGGAGCGGGCGGCCGGGATACTGCTGTGCAGCACCGGCAGTTCCCAACTGCTGGCGGAGGCGCTGGTCATACCGCTGCGCGCCGGGAAGCTGCGCACCTTCGCGCACCGGGTGGCCCTCCAGGCGCGCACGCCCCTGGGGCCGGTCACCCCGCTGGCCATGCGGGTGCTCAAGTACGCGACCATGGGCGCCGCCTCGGCCCCCGAGGCGGTGGCGGCCTGCACCCGTATCGTGCACGCCTGCCCGCCGCCCGTACGGTCCCGGTGGGGCCGGGTGCTGTGCGAGCTCGACCTCGACCGGGGCCTGGGGTCCCTGACCGCCCCCACCACGGTCCTCGTCGGCACCGCCGACCGGCTCACGCCCCCGCCCCACGCCCGCCGGCTGGCCGAGGCGCTGCCCAACTGCACGGGGCTGATCGAGCTGCCGGGGGTGGGCCATATGACGCCGATGGAGGACCCGGAGACGACCGCGGCGGCCATACGGGGGCTGGTGCGCACAACGCTCGCCGGGCCGGCCGGGGGAGGCGCGACGGTGCCCGCGCAGAAGGCCCGTTCCACGGGGAAGGAGGCGACGGCGTCGTGATGGCTCACCGGGTCCTGCGGGGCCGGACCGTCGTCGTCACGGGCGCCGCCCGCGGCGTCGGCGAGCTGCTGGCCAGGAAGCTCGCCGCCCGCGGCGCCAGGCTGGCGCTGGTCGGCCTCGAACCGGAGCGCCTGGGCGCCCTCTCCGAGCAGTTGCCCACCGACTCCGCCCACTGGTACGCGGACGTGACGGACGCCGAGGCGATGGCGGCCGTGGCGGAGGCGGTGGCCGGGCACTTCGGGCGGGTGGACGCGGTGGTGGCCAACGCCGGGGTGGCCACCGGCGGCCCGTTCACCGACTCCGACGCCGCGTCCTGGAACCGGGTCGTCGAGGTCAATCTGCTGGGCAGCGTCACGACCGCCCGGTCCTTCCTGCCCGCCCTGCTGGCCTCGCGCGGCTATCTGCTGCAGATCGCCTCGCTGGCGGCGATCGCCCCCAGCCCCCTGATGACGGCGTACTGCGCCTCCAAGGCCGGGGTGGAGGCGTTCGCGCACAGCCTGCGCACGGAGGTGGGGCACCGGGGCGTACGCGTCGGGGTCGGCTATCTCAGCTGGACCGACACGGACATGGTGCGCGGCGCGGACGAGCACGACGTCATGCGGGAGTTGCGCGGCCGGCTGCCGTGGCCGGCCAACCGCACGTATCCGCTGGGCCCGGCCGTCGACCGGCTGGCCGACGGCATCGAGCGCCGGGCCGCGCACGTCTACGGGCAGTGGTGGCTGCGCGGGATGCAGCCGCTGCGGGGGGCGCTGCCCTCGCTCATCGCGCTGGGCTCCGGCCGGGAACTGCGCCGGGTCGAGCCGCTGCTGGCGGCCGGGCCCCGGACGTGGGGCGGCCTGGTGGGCGCGGGCGGCGCGGCGGACGAACGGGCGCGGCGTGGCGCGGCGGACGAGCGGGTGCCGGGCGGTGCCGCGGGCGAACGGGCGCGGGAGGGAACACCCTCGTAGCGCATGTGAAATGCGAAGAATGTCCGACCGTGTCACGCTGGTCGGGGCCCGCTCCGGCAAGCCCGGCGCGGGTCCTCACCCACCCGGTTCACCCGACGAGGAGTGACACATTCATGGGCATGCAGGACAAGATGAAGAGCAAGGCCGAGCAGGCCAGGCGGAAGATGCAGGAGCAGAAGGACGACGCGCAGCAGCGGGGCCAGCAGGCCCAGGACAAGCTGCGCGAGCGCTCGCAGAAGGGCCGCGAGGGCGAGCGTCAGCAGTCGTTCGACGACATCCGCGACGAGCTCGACGACCGGTGAGCCGGGCGGGTCCCGCGTCCCCGCACGCGTGACCCATGGTGAGCTGTGGTGAGGGGCGCGCCGGACACCCGGCGCGCCCCTCCCGCGCGCCCGGCCCTCGGCGCTCACCGGAGCACCGGCCCCCGCGACCACGGGATACCCTTCCGATCGCAAAAACGATCACAGGGGGGACCTTCCACGTGGCACGCAGAGCCCGTATCACCGCTCCGGCCGCCGCCGTCACCATCGCCGTCGCGGCCGCCGTACTGACCGGCTGCGGCGGACAGGACAAGGGGGCCGACAAGCCCCCGTCCTCGCCGTCGGCGAGCACCGGCGCTCGGCCCGCGTACAGCGGCAAGAAGCTCCCCGGGCTCGCCGCCACCGCCGCCTGGAGCCTGCCGAAGCCGAGCGGCGGCGCCTCCGTCATCGCGGTGGGCGACGCCTTCGCCGTCGTCTCCGGAGGCCCGGGGGCGGCGAAGCCCTCCGAGGGCGGCCCGAACGGCGACCGGGACCCGGCACGGCGCGAGGGCCCGAAGACGGTGGAGTTCCGGGACGCCGGCAGCGGGTCCGTCCGCGCGACGGTGACCGTGGAGAAGGGCCGGGTGTACGCGGCCACCTGGCACGGCGCGCCCGCGCTCCGCGTCGACGTGGAGAAGGACACCCCCTCCGACGGGCTGACCGCGGCCAAGCGCGCCACGGTCTCCGAGATCTACGACGCCCGGGGCAAGAAGCTCGGGCAGGCCGACACCTCGGCAGGCTCGCGCCGGATCGACGACGCCTGGGTGTTCGACTCCGGCCGGAAGGTCACCCCCGTCGAGGGCGGCCAGGAGCACACGCTGCCGGGCAACAAGGAGATCTGGCGCACCCAGGGCCCCGCCGAGACGGACCGGGGGCGGACGGGCGAGCCCGGCCGACTGGCCATCGGCGACCACGTCTTCACCTCCGAGGAGGCCCCGGGCGCCTCCCCCTTCGTCCACCCCAAGCGGCTGATCGTCAGCGAGGCGGCCACCGGCCGGAAGGTGTGGACCGCCGCCGAGGCGGAGAAGCCCGCGCGGGCGGTGGGCGAGGGACCGGCCGACGGCCCGTACGCGCGCCCGGTCACCGTCGTGGGCGACAAGGCCGTGCTGGCCTGGCGGACCACGGCGGAGGGGAAGGTCACGGAGCCCTGGCAGCTGGCCGTGCACGACATCAGGACCGGGCGGCTCGTGGCCACCGGCCCGACCGTGCAGGCCAGGTCGTGGTCCATCGACCAGGAGCGCGTCGGCGAGGACCAGTTCCTGTACGTGACGTACGACCCGTCGACAGGACTGCTGGCCACCACGGGCCGCACCGACTCCGCACGGGAGCTCACCACCGTCTGGGAGCTCGCCACCGGCAAGCAGGTGTGGACGCAGGAGCAGGACGAGACGAGCCTCGCTCCGCTGTCCGCCGGCAACGGGGTGCTGTACGGCGCGACCAGCCAGTACGCGGGCACGTGGAGCCAGCTCGTCGCCGTCGACCTCAGGACCAAGCAGGTGCTCGCCAAGCCGGGTGAGGTGGAGACCGACGAGATTCCGGCCTTCAGCAGTACGGGTCACGGGGCGGTCGTCCTGGACGAGGGCGTCTTCGTCTTCCCGAAGCAGTAGTTCTGTCCGAAGCGGTAGCTGTTGCGAAGGAGTAGCTGCTCCCGAAGCGGTGGGTCTTCTCGGGGAGAGGCCGTGATCAGCCCGCCCTCGGCGGGAGCTTGGGCCGGCGCAGGTCCGGGACGTCGGAGTAGTCCGGCGGCCCGGCCGCCGGCTCCCGCTCCAGCAGCTCCAGCGCCACCTCGACTGCGTCGGAGAGCTGTCGGTGGCGGCCCTCCGCCCAGTCCAGCGGCGTCCGTTCGGCCTCGATGTCGGGTTCGACGCCGTGGTTCTCGACGCCCCAGCCGTACCGCGTGAACCACGCGGCGTTCATCGGCACCGTGATGACCGTGCCGTCGCCCAGCCGGTGGCGGCCGGTCATGCCGACGACCCCGCCCCAGGTGCGCAGCCCCACCACGGGCCCGAGCCCCAGCAGCTTGAACGCCGCGGTGATCATGTCGCCGTCGGAGGAGGTCATCTCGTCGGCGAGGGCGACGACCGGCCCCCGGGGCGCGTTCGAGGCGTACGAGACGGGCTGCGCGTCCCGGGTCAGGTCCCAGCCGACGATCCTGCGGGTGAGCTTCTCGACGACGAGTTCGCTGATGTTGCCGCCGGCGTTGCCCCGCACGTCCACGATGAGGGAGGGGCGCGAGAGCTCCATCCGCAGATCGCGGTTGAACTGGGCCCACCCGGAGCCGCCCATGTCGGGGATGTGCAGATAGCCGCACTTGCCGCCGCTCAGCTCCCGGACGACCGCGCGCCGCTTGGCCACCCAGTCCTGGTAGCGCAGCGGCCGTTCGTCGATCAGCGGCACGATCGCGACCCGGCGCGGCGGACCCTGAGCGCTGCCCGCGCCGCTCGCGCCGCCCTCCGCCGCGGGCGGGACGAAGGTCAGCTCGACCGTGGTGCCGCCGGCCGCCGCCAGCAGCGGGTAGGGCCCGGCGACCGGGTCGACCGCCCGGCCGTCCACATGGGTGAGCAGCCAGCCCTCGCGGATGCCGCTGCCGGCCAGCGGCGAGCGCGCCCGGGAGTCGGACGACTCGCCGGCCAGCACGCGCCGCACCGCCCAGCCGCCGTCCTTGGTGGGGGCGAAGTTGGCGCCCAGCAGCCCGATGGGGCGCTGGTAGTGCGGCGGCCCCTCGTTGCGGCGGGCGGGGGTGACATACGCGTGCGAGGTGCCCAGCTCGCCGAGCACCTCCCGCAGCAGATCGGCGAACTCGTCCGGGGATGCGACGCGTTCGACCAGCGGGCGGTACTGGTCCAGCACCCCGTCCCAGTCCACCCCGCACATGCCCGGCTCCCAGAAGTAGGCGCGGACGATCCGCCCGGCCTCGTCGTACGCCTGCCGCCACTCCGCCGCCGGGTCCACGTCGTGCAGGATGCGCCGTGGATCGAGCACGACCGTCGAGTCGGAGTCGCCCGGCTCGGTCGCGGGCACGGCCCGCAGATCGTCATCGTCGTCGTACACCAGCCGGGTGCCGTCGCCGCTGACGGCGAACCAGTCCAGGTGCGTGACCAGTTCTGTGCGCTTGGCCTTCACCAGGTCGAAGTGTTCGAGCGTGGGGCGGCCGGTGGTGTCGGCCGGGTTGGCGAAGGTCTCGCCCAGCGCGCCGGAGATCGGCCAGCGCAGCCAGACCAGGCCGCCGCCGGCGACCGGGCGCAGCGAGGAGTACTTGGAGGCGGCCACCGGGAACTGCACGACCCGGCTCTCCAGCCCCTCCACCTCCACCAGTACTGAGCCGTCGCCGATCGGGCCGGAGTCCTGCGGGTCCAGGCCGCCCGCCGCCGGCCGGCCCTCCGCCGAGAGCGCGAACGGCGACGGCGTGGCGGACGACAGCGGCACGAGATACGGCCGGCAGCCGAGCGGGAAGGAGAGGTCGCCGGTGTGCACGTCGTAGACCGGGTCGAAGCCGCGCCAGGACAGGAACGCCAGATAGCGGCCGTCGCGGGTGAACACGGGCTGCTCGTCCTCGAACCGGCCGTTGGTGACGTCGACGATGGTCCGGTCCGCGAGCCGGGCCAGCTTGATCAGCCGCAGCGAGCGGCCGATGCCGGGGTGGGACCAGGTCAGCCAGCCGGAGTCGGGGGAGAACGCGAGGTCGCGCACGGGGCCGTTGATGGACCGGATGAGCTCCACGACGCCGTCCTCGGCTTCCGCGCCGCCCCCGCCGTCGCCCTCGGCAGCACCCCCGCCGCCCGAAACCTCGCCTTCCGAAGCTTCGCCACCCGGAGCCTCGCCGCCCCGAACCGGACCCTCCCCGTCCGGCACCGGCACGATCAGCAGCCGCCCGTCGTGCGAGGCCACCGCCAGCAGACTGCCGTCCGGCGACGAGATCAGCTCGTGCACCCGGCCGAGCCGCCCCGACGCCAGCCGCAGCGGCTCCCGGCCGCCGCTCGCCCGCGGCAGATACGCCACCTCGATGGCGTCCTCGCCCTCCGCGTCCGTGACGTACGCGACGCGGCCGGTGGCGCCCAGCATCTCCGGCAGCCGCACCCGTACGCCCGGGGTGTCGCAGATGGTCCGGGCGGGGCCGTCGCGATGGGTCAGCCAGTAGAGGCTGCCGCGCACGCACACCGCGCTGGCCCGGCCGGTGGTGTCCACGGACAGCGCGTTCACATGCGGGGCGGCGGGCGCCTGATACGTGCGCCGTCCGGCCCGCGGCCCGCCCAGCCGGACCACCAGCTTCCGCGGGCCGGCCCCCGGACCCAGGTCGTCCACCAGATAGAGATCGCCCGCGCACTGGTAGACGACCCGGGAGCCGTCGGTCGAGGCGTGCCGGGCGTAGAACGCGTCGTGATCGGTGTGGCGGCGCAGGTCGGTGCCGTCGTGCCGGCAGGAGTAGAGGTTGCCGACGCCCTCGTGGTCGGAGAGGAACGCGATCCGCTCGCCCACGAACATCGGACAGTCGAGGTGCCCGTACAGCTCCGGCAGCAGCCGCTCGCCCCGCAGCCACAGCCGGCCCATGGCGCCCCCGCGGTAGCGCTTCCAGGAGGCGGGCTCGTGCGGCGGCTTGCCGGTGAGCAGGAGCGTGAGGTGCTCGCCGCGGACGTCGGCGACGGCGATGTCGGACACCGGACCCCACGGCAGCCGGCTGCCGGGGCCGCCGTCGGTCGGCACCTTGTAGCTCCAGGAGAAGTACGAGAACGGCTGGCCGTGCGAGGCCACGGCCAGGATGTGGGCGGAGCCGTCCGCCTCCGGCGGGGTCCAGCCGCAGACGCGGGTGTCGGTGCTGCCCCAGTAGGTGAGCCGGCGGGCCGGGCCGCCGGCCACGGGCACGAGGTGGATCTCGGGGTCCAGGCTGCGCCAGGTGGTGAACGCGATCTGCCGGCCGTCGGGGGAGAACCGGGGGTGCGAGACCCGGGTGCGGTCGACGGTCAGCCGCCAGGCGCGGGTGGGGGCGGCACCCGGGCCGGTGGCCAGGGGTGCCAGCCACAGGTCGTCCTCGGCGGCGAAGCAGACGAGGCCGCCGTGGAGGTGGGGGAAGCGGAGGTAGGCGCCGGCGGTGGCGCCCGCGCCGTCGGGGCTCGTGACGGCCGCGCCGGCGGCCTCCGTGGGCGCCGCGGCGAGGGGCGGGGTGAGGCGCGGTTCTTCGCTCACCCCACCCATGGTTCGGCGGGGCGTTCCCCGCGGCAACTCGGGGGACCGGCGGTACGGGGGCGGGCCGGCGCCGCCCTGTGCCACCCCACGGGCCGCGCCGTCCGTACGGGATCGGGCCGCGCCGGCCGTACGCGCCCGGGGTGTGACGGACTCGGGCCCCCGCCCGCCGCCCCCCACCGGGAGACAGGCACTATGGGAGGTCGACGGTTGACGGGTCAACGGAGTACGGCAGGAGCGCGAACCAGTGGTGGTGGACGTCCAGGGCACGGTGGCGGACGGCTTCGAGCCGGTCCGGGACGCCTTTGTGAAGAACTTCGCGCACGGCGGCGAGCGCGGCGCGGCGGTCACCGTCCACCGGCACGGCCGCAAGGTCGTGGACCTGTGGGGCGGCGTGGCCGACGCGGACGGCGAAAGCCGCGACGGCGCCCGCCCGTGGGCCGAGGACACCGCGCAGATCGTCCGCTCCGCCACCAAGGGCGTCGCCGCCGCCGTACCGCTCCTGCTGCACCAGCGCGGACAGCTCGACCTCGACGCCCCGGTCGGCACGTACTGGCCCGAGTTCAAGGCCCACGGCAAGGAGCGCGTCCTCGTACGCCATCTGCTCTCCCACCGGGCCGGCGTGCCCGCGCTCGACCGCTCCCTCACCCCCGCCGAGGCCGCCGACGGCGAGAGCGGGCCCGCGGCCGTCGCCGCCCAGGCCCCCGCCTGGGAGCCCGGCTCGGCCCACGGCTACCACGCGCAGACCTACAGCTGGCTCCTCGGCGAGCTCGTCCGCCGCGTCACCGGGCGCACCATGGGCCGCTGGGTCGCCGAGGAGGTGGCCCGGCCGCTGGGCCTCGCCGACTCCCTGTGGATCGGGCTGCCCGAGGACGTCGCCGCGCGCGGCCGGGTCGGGCGCATAGCCGACGTGACCGCCCCCGAGGCCCCCGCCGGCCCCGGGCTCAAGCTGCGGCCCAAGCGCAGCGTCACCGACGCCTGGAGCGACCCCGGCTCGCTCACCCGGCGCGCCTTCGCCGCCATCGACCCCCTCCCGGACGAGAACGACCCCGGCTACCGCGCCGCCGAACTCCCCGCGTCCAACGGCATCGCCACCGCCCGGGCGCTGTCCCGCTGCTACGCGTCCCTCATCGGCGAGGTGGAGGACGGCGTCCGGCTCTTCGCGCCCGCGACGCTGACGCTGGCGCGCACGGAGGAGTCCGCGGGCCCGGACCGGGTGCTGGTCGTCGGCACGCGCTTCGGCCTCGGCTACATGCTGCACGGGCCGGCGTGCCCGCTGCTCTCGCCCGGCTCGTTCGGGCACCCCGGGCGGGGCGGGTCGCTCGCCTTCGCCGACCCGGAGTCGGGGATCGCGTTCGGCTACGTCACCAACGGCATGCAGCGCAACGTCACCGCGGACCCCCGCGCGCAGGGCCTGATCCGCGCCCTCCGCACGGCCCTCGCCGCGTAGAGCGCGTCTGCCGGGGCCCCGCCCGGCCACCGCCGGAAGGTGCCCCGGCGCACGTGCCCGCCTCGGGCCGGACACGCCCGCGTCCTGGCCGGCCTCCGGCAGGGCCGGCCCCGGTACGGGGAGATCCTTCGTCCCGCGCCCCCTCCGGCCGACGCCGAGCCGCGCCCCGACACCGTGCGCCGCGCCACGTACGAGACGCCGCGCGCCCCGGCACCGCATCGGCGCGCGCCTCCACCACCCCCGTACGCCCCGGGAAAAACACCCGCACCGGGCGACGTAAACACACCCCGCGCGGGAAGAACCGCCGCATGCGGCGATTCGAGGGGTACAGCGTTCTGGTCACCGGTGCCGGGCGGGGCATCGGGGAGGCCATCGCCCGCCGGCTGGCCGCCGAGGGCGCCGCCGTGCTCGTCACGGACGTCGACGGCGAGCGCGCCGACCGCGCCGCCGCCGCGCTCCGCGCGGAGCTCGACGGCGGCGGCGCCGGTGGCGGCACCGCCGAGGCCCTGGCCTGCGACGTCGCCGACCGGGCGGCCGTGGAGCGCGCCGTCGCCACCGCCGTGGAGCGGTTCGGCGCCCTGGACGTGCTCGTCAACAACGCCCTGTCCTGCCACCCGGACGCGGCCCGCTTCGAGGACGAGTCGGACGAGACCTGGCACCGCGATCTGGACATCACCCTGACCGGCGCGTTCCGCTGCGCCCGTGCCGCGCTGCCGCATCTGGCGGCGGCGCCCGGGGGCCGGGGCGCGATCGTCAACATCGGCTCGGTCAACGGCGAGCGGGACTTCGGCAATCACGCCTACAGCGCGGCCAAGGCCGGGCTGGCGAGCCTGACCCGCACCCTCGCCGGGCGCGCGGCCGAGCGCGGCGTACGGGTCAATCTGGTGGCCCCCGGCACCGTGCACACGCCCAACTGGGACGGCCGCGAGGCGGGTTTGGCGCGGGCCGCCGCGCACTATCCGCTGGGCCGGGTCGGCCGCCCCGAGGACATCGCGGCGGCGGTCGCGTTCCTCGCCTCCCGCGACGCCTCCTGGATCACCGGGGTGACCCTGCCCGTGGACGGCGGCCTGCTGGCCGTCGACACGGCCCTGCGCCACGCCCTGACCGGCGGCTGAGAACCGGAGTCCGAGCCCCGGTCGGCGCCGCGGGCAGGCGCGCTCAACCCGCCCGCAGCATCAGGGCGATGCCCGCCACCATCAGCCCCGCCGCCACCATCCGCGGCGCCCCGAACCGCTCCTTGAAGAACAGCGCGCCGATGGCCGCCCCCACGATGATGGAGGACTCCCGCAGGGCCGCGATCGGGGCGAGCGCGGCCCGCGTCTGCGCCCAGAGGACCAGCCCGTACGCGAGGACCGACAGGCCCGCGCCCACCAGTCCGCGCACCGCCACCGGCCGCAGCTGCGCCGCGAGGGCCCCGCGCCGGCTCGCCAGCGCGTAGAGGGGGATGGCCAGCCCCTCCAGGATCATCAGCCAGCCGATGTAGCCGAGGGGCGTGCCGGAGGCGCGCACGCCGAGGCCGTCGACCACGGTGTAGCCGGCGATGGCCAGGCCGGTGCCCAGGGCGGCGAGCACCGCCGGCCACTGCGCGCCCCCGCCGGCCACCGCACCCGCGCTCGTACGTGCCGCGCCCGTACGCGCAACGCCGTCACGGACAACGCCGGTACGCACCGCGCCCGTACGCGCCGCGCGGCCCGGCCCCCGTATGCCCCACAGCGCCAGCCCGAGCAGGCCGGCCGAGGCGACGAGGATGCCGGCCGCGCCCCACGCGTTCGGGGTCTCGTGCGCGAACACGGCGGCGAGCACGGCCACGACCAGCGGCGCGGTGCCCCGGGCGATCGGATACATCTGGCCGAAGTCGCCGAGCCGGAACGACCGCATCAGCAGCGTCATGTAGCCGACGTGGAGCACGGCGGAGAGCAGGAGGTAGGGCCAGGCGCCCGCGGCCGGCAGCGGCGCGCAGCAGACCAGTACGGCGCCGATCGCCGCGCCGCCGCCGCTCACCAGCGTGAAGGCCAGTACCTGGTCCTTGATGCCGTGGGCGATGGCGTTCCAGGTGGCGTGGGTGACGGCCGCGGCGATCACGGCCGCGGCGACGAGCGGGGTCATACGGCGGCGCCGCGAACGCCGTACGACCCGCCCGGCCTGTGAAGATCGCTCCTCGTCATGGCCCCGACGCTAGTCAGGGGACCGGTGTAGGGGCCACGCGATGGCCCTGTGAGCCGCGCCTCACCGGCCCGTCACCCCGCCGGGCCGGGCCGCCGCCGACCTCGTACCGCATGCGAACCGGCCCCCGTGCCGCACGCGAACCGGCCCCGTACAGCCGCGAACGGCCCCGTACCGCACGCGTACCGCCCGGTCAGCCCGCCCGCAGCACCGCCGCGACGACCGGCCCCGCCGAGGAGCCGCCGTGCCCGCCGGCCGGCACCACCGCCGCCGCGGCCAGGTCCCCGCGGTAGGCCGCGAACCACCCGTTGGGCTTCTCCTGGCCGTCGACCTCCGCCGAGCCCGTCTTCGCCCCCACGTCCCCGCTGATCCCGCGCATCGCCTCCGCCGCCGTGCCCGACGCGGCCGTCAGCCGCATCAGGGCCTTCAACTGCCGGGCCACCTCGGGCGACATCGCCCGGCTCGCCCTGGCCAGCGGGCGGTTGTCCAGCGAGGGGGAGACGACGACGGGCTGGCGGAAGACGCCGGTGCGCGCCGTGGCCGCGATGGACGCCATGGTCAGCGGGTTCATCCGCACCCCGCCCTGGCCGATCAGCGACGCGGCCTTGCTGGCCGCGCTCTGCACCGGCACCGTGCCGTCGAACGTCGGCACCCCGGTCTGCCAGTCCAGCCCGATGCCGTAGACGTCCCGCGCCTCCTGGGTCAGGGCGTCGTCGGGCAGCTTCTCGGCCTGGCTGATGAAGGCCGTGTTGCAGGAGCGGGCGAAGCTCTGCGCGAAGGTGCCGCCCGCGATCTCGAACTGGTCGAGGTTCTGGAACCGCCAGCCCCCGTACGCCGAGAACTTGGGGCAGGGGTGCGGCTTGTCGTTCACCGCCAGGCCCTTCTCCAGCAGCATCGACGCCGACACGATCTTCATCGTGGAGCCGGGGGCCAGCGAGCCCTGGAGCGCGGTGTTGAACCCCTCCGCCGGGGAGTTGGCCACCGCCAGGATCTCCCCGGTGCTGGGCTTGAGCGCGACCACGGACGCCTTGCCGTGCCGGGCCACCGCCTGCTCGGCGGCGCTCTGCAGCCGCGCGTCGAGCGTGGTGCGCAGCGTGCCGGGGGTGCCGGTGGAGAGCACCTTGAGGGTCTCGTCGGCCTGCTTCTCGCTCTTGGTGCCGTCGGCGTTCACGCTGCCGGGCCGGTCGATCCGCAGCTCCACGCCGGGCGCTCCGCCGGCCCGGGTGCCGTAGCGCTCGCGCAGGCTCGCCAGGACGCCCGCGAGCGCGGGGTGCGACTCCTTCGTCAGCTCCTTGCCGTTGCGGTCCACCGCCTTGATCGGCGGGGCCTCGCCCGGACCGGTCCGCAGGGTCTCGCCGCGCCGGAGGCCGGGGTGGAGCACGGACGGCTGCCAGTCGACCAGCGCCCGGCCGGTCGCCCTGCCGCGCACCACGGTCAGCGCGGACCGGTAGCTCCACCGCTCCCGCAGCGTCTTCCCGGGGCCGCCCGGGGCCCCCGACGGCCGGGCCTCCCCTTGGGCCGGTGTCGGGGCCCCCGAGGCGTCCGGGGCCTTCGCGGCCTCCGCGGCCGGGTCGTACACGATCTCCGCCGCCACGGAGAAGGGCACCTTCGCCCCCTCCGGCGCCCCCGGCGTCAACGTCACCCCGGTGACATGTGCCTCGTCCCGGTAACCGGTCAACGCGGTTTTCGCCGCGTCACGGTTGTCGGTGAAGGAGGCCGCCCTGTCCACGTCGCCCGCCGCCCAGGCGTCGAGGAACTCGCGGGCGGTGCTCTCGATCTCGGCGGCCGTGGGCGGTCCGGTTCGCACCGGTTCCGGGCCCTTGCCGTCGCTCGCCGCCGTGCCGAACGTGCCGTCCGTACCGTCGCCCAGCAGGGTGTACGCGCCTAATCCGGCGGCTCCCAGTACTGCGGTGAACACCCCACCCACGACGGCGACTTTCGCGCCTGTGCGCATTCGCGGACCCCCAAGTCCCCAGCCCTCCATCACCTGATCAAGGGCGTGCCGCGGCGCACTTTACGGCATTAGATCCACGTGTCGAGCCACATCCGCTGACGCCAGGAGTCCACCGGAATCGGTTGTCCGGTGTAGAGCGGGAAGAAGTAGACGAAGTTCCAGGCGATCAACAGAACGAGCACTCCGGCGCCGATCGCGCCCAGCACCCGGCGGCGCTCCGACGACCCCGGCGGCCCCAGGATCGCCCCGATCATCATCGCCACCGCGAGACAGAGGAACGGCACGAACACGACCGCGTAGAAGAGGAAGATGGTGCGCTCCTGGTAGAGGAACCAGGGCAGCCAGCCGGCCGCCACCGCGCACAGGATCGCGCCCGCGCGCCAGTCGCGGCGCAGCGCCCAGCGGTAGAGCAGGTACAGCAGCGCGAAGCAGGCGGCCCACCACAGCAGCGGGGTGCCGATCGCCAGGACCTCGCGGGCGCACTTGTCGACGGTGTCCCGCGCGCAGCCCTCCTTGCCGGGCTCCGGCGAGCGGTAGAAGTACGAGACGGGCCGGCCGAGGACGATCCAGCTCCAGGGGTTCGACTGGTACGTGTGGTCCGTCGTGAGGTTGGTGTGGAACTGGTAGACCTCCGCCTGGTAGTGCCACAGGCTCCGCAGCGGCGCGGGCACCCAGCTCCAGTCGCTGTTCTCGCGGCCGCCCGTGGTGGCCCAGTCCCGGAAGTAGCCGCCCTTGCTGGCGAACCAGCCGGTCCAGGAGGCGAGGTAGACGGCCAGGGCGACCGGCACGAGCGAGGCGAAGGCGGGGGCGGCGTCCCGGCGGAGCACCGCAGCCCGCGGCCGCCGGGCGCCGGCCACGCGCCGGGCGCCGACGTCCCACAGAACGGTCAGCAGGCCGAACGCGGCCAGCAGATAGAGGCCGTTCCACTTGGTTCCGCAGGCGAGTCCCAGACAGAGGCCGGCCGCGATCCGCCAGGGGCGCGCGCCCAGGCGCAGCCGCCCGGCGATGTCCGGGTCGGGCCGCACGTCGCCCGCGCCGTCGGGCGGCAGCGCGGCCGCCAGCCGGGCGCGGGCCCGGTCCCGGTCGATCAGGAGACACCCGAAGGCCGCCAGCACCCAGAACATCAGCACCAGGTCCAGGAGCGCGGTGCGGCTCATGACGAAGTGCAGCCCGTCGAGCGCGAGCAGTGCCCCGGCCAGACAGCCCAGGGCGGTGGAGCGGAACAGCCGGCGGCCGATGCGGCACAGCATCAGAACGGAGAGCGTGCCGAGCACCGCCACCATGAAGCGCCAGCCGTACGGATTCATCCCGAACAACTGTTCGCCGATCGCGATCGTCCACTTGCCGACGGGCGGATGGACGATGTACGACGCCTCCGTGCCCAGCGGGGTCTGCGGCGGCGTGCCGACGAGCAGTTCGTTGGCGTCCTTGGGCCAGGTCGCCTCGTAGCCGTGCTGGAGCAGCGACCAGGCGTCCTTGGCGTAGTACGTCTCGTCGAATATCACGTCGTGCGGGCTCTCCAGCCGCCAGAAGCGGAGGAGGCCCGCGCCGAGCGCCACCAGCAGCGGCCCGCCCCAGGCCGACCACCGGGCCAGCCGCAGCGCGGCGTCGTGGCCGAGCCCCAGCATGGTCCACAGCCGGGTGGCGGGGGCGGGGTACGGCGGCACGAGCCGGTCGCGGACGGGTGTCCGCGGCCGGGGGGCGTGCCCGAAGCGGCGCAGCCGGCGCTCCCATGCGGACGGGGCCGCGTGGGGGCCCGCCGCGGGGGTGGCCTGCTCGCCGAGCGCCTGGGGGGCTCCTGTCGCGGTGTCACTCGTCACGTGCGCCATCGTAAGGAACGCGGCGCCGTCACCGGCCCTCCCCCCGCGACGCCGCCGGGCCCGCGGCCCCGGGGGTCACCGGCCCGCCGCCCCGGGTGCCGCCCGTCCCTCCCCGCGACGCCGCCGGGCCCGCGGCAGGCGCCCCCGGCGGCGCCTCTGGGACCATGGGGGCGTGACTGGAACCCTCGTACTCGCCGGCACCCCCATCGGTGACATCTCCGACGCCCCGCCCCGCCTCGCGGCCGAGCTCGCCGCCGCGGACGTCGTGGCCGCGGAGGACACCCGGCGGCTGCGCCGGCTGACCCAGGCGCTGGGCGTGCAGACCACCGGCCGGGTCGTGTCGTACTTCGAGGGCAACGAGGCGGCCCGCACCCCGGAGCTCGCCGACGCCCTGGTGGAGGGCGCCCGGGTGCTCCTGGTGACGGACGCCGGCATGCCCTCGGTGTCCGACCCGGGCTACCGCCTGGTCGCCGCGGCCGTGGAGCGCGGCATCAAGGTCACCGCGGTGCCGGGCCCGTCGGCCGTACTGACCGCGCTCGCCCTGTCCGGGCTGCCCGTCGACCGTTTCTGCTTCGAGGGCTTCCTGCCGCGCAAGGCCGGCGAGCGGCTGTCGCGGCTGCGGGAGGTGGCGGACGAGCGCCGCACGCTCGTCTACTTCGAGGCCCCGCACCGCCTCGACGACACCCTCGCGGCGATGGCGGAGGTGCTGGGCGCGGAGCGCAGGGCGGCCGTGTGCCGGGAACTGACCAAGACGTACGAGGAGGTCAAGCGCGGCCCGCTGAAGGAACTGGCGGCGTGGGCGGCCGAGGGCGTGCGCGGCGAGATCACGATCGTGGTGGAGGGCGCCCCGGCGCCGGTCCCGGGCGACCTGGACCCGGCGGAGCTGGCCCGCCGGGTGGCGGTCCGCGAGTCGGCGGGGGAGCGGCGCAAGGAGGCGATCGCGGCGGTCGCGGCCGAGGCGGGGCTGCCCAAGCGGGAGGTGTTCGACGCGGTGGTGGCGGCCAAAACGGCCAAGTCGGCGAAGCCGGCCGAGCCGGCGGAGGGCGCGCCGGGGGCCTAGCGCCGTCCCTTTTCCCCGGCCGCGCCGCGAGGACGCCCGGGGCGAAGTAAAGGATTATCGTAAAAAGCAAAGCTTGGGTCGCGTGCACGGCCGGCTACGACAACCGCCTGCCAAATCTCCGCCAACAGGTGGTTGGAGGGGCGGCGTTTCGGCCAGGAGAGGCGTTCATTGGACGTGGGACGCCCCGTCCCGAAGAGCGCGCGAACTTGTCCGCAGGACAAGAGGAGCTGGCATGAGTGAGTTCGCAGGAACCTCGCACGGTGTCCCCCCGATGACCCACGGCGGCCCGGCCGCCGCCCCGCCCCCCGCGCACGAGGCGTACGCCTTCGCCTGCATGCGCTGCGGCTACGGGTGGGAGCAGGACTACGAGATAGAGCACCACGTGGACGCCACGGGGCGGGCCTTCGTCACGTATCTGGCGGACGGCCGGCGCGTGCCCTCGCCGCTCACCCGGCCCACGTGCCAGAACTGCGGTGGACACCTCGTGCGGATCATGCGCTCGGGCCAGGTCTCCTCCGTGCGGACCCGCCGGCCCCACACGCTGGGGACCGTGCCGCCCGCCGGGCCGGTCGAGGCCCCCGTACTGCTGTCGGCTCCGCCGGCGCCGTCCGCGGCCGAGCGCCGGGCGGCCCGGCAGGCGGAGAAGGCGGCGCGCAGGGCGGCCGGCTCCGGCGCCGCCGAGGGCGGCAAGGGCGCCGAGGGCGCCAAGGACCACCACTGGCACCTCTCCGATCTGCTCCACCCCTTCCAGCGCCGACAGAACTGACGACAGCCGACGACAGCCGACGCCGGTCGACACCGGCCGACGAGCGCACAGGGCCGAGGCGGGCGGCTCGCGGGGGGAGCGCGCCTCGAACGGACGTACGGGGCCGGCCCGGCCGGCTTCGTACGTCCCCGCCTAGACTCGGGCGCATGGCGGCAGCAGCACATGGCACGGGTTCGAACCCCTCGGCGACCACCCCTTCGACCGGCGGCGCGGCCCGCGCGGGCTCGGGCGGCAAGGGCAGCACGGCCGAGAAGGCCGGCAAGGCCGACAGGACGGCCGCGCCGCCGCTGCCGGAGCCGCTGCGGGTGCCCGTCGCCGACTCCCACACCCACCTCGACATGCAGTCCGGCACGGTCGAGGAGGCGCTCGCCAAGGCCGCCGCGGTCGGCGTGACCACCGTCGTCCAGGTCGGCTGCGACCTGCCCGGCTCGCGCTGGGCCGCCGAGACCGCCGCCGCCCACGACGCCGTCTGGGCCACCGTCGCCCTGCACCCCAACGAGGCCCCGCGCATCGTGCACGGCGTCGACGGCGCGTCCGGCCCCTCCGGCGGGGCGGCCCCGCAGGCCCCGCGGCTGGGGCGGACGCCCCTCGACCCGCTGCCGCCCGGCGGTGACGCCGCCCTGGAGGAGGCCCTCGCCGAGATCGACCGGCTGGCCGCCCTGCCGCAGGTGCGCGGCGTCGGGGAGACCGGCCTGGACTTCTTCCGTACGGGCCCCGAGGGCATCGCCGCGCAGGAGTACTCCTTCCGCCGCCACATCGACATCGCCAAGCGGCACGGCAAGGCCCTCGTCATCCACGACCGCGACGCCCACGACGACGTGCTGCGCGTGCTCGACGAGGAGGGCGCCCCGGACACCGTCGTCTTCCACTGCTTCTCCGGCGACGCCGACATGGCGAAGACCTGCGCCGACAAGGGCTATCTGATGTCCTTCGCCGGCAACGTCACCTTCAAGAGCGCGCAGCCCCTGCGCGACGCGCTGGCGGTCGCCCCCCGCGAGCTGCTGCTCGTGGAGACCGACGCGCCGTTCCTGACCCCGGCGCCCTACCGCGGACGGCCCAACGCGCCGTATCTCATTCCGGTCACGCTGCGGGCCATGGCGGCGGTCAAGGGCGTCGACGAGGATGCGCTGGCCGCGGCGATCTCGGCGAACACGGCGCGCGCGTTCGGTTACTGATCGATAACTTTCGGCCCCGAACGATCTTCGCTCGTACGGCGGAGCACAGGGTAGCGCGACAACGGACCGTGACGGTCCCGCTTTGGTGAGTGACCGGCCCGCCCGCTACAGTCCGGTTCCCGCCGCCCAGAAGCGTGACCGTGACCACGGGAGAGTCGTGAGCAGAGAGTCGTGCCGACCGCCGTCGTACGGGGCGTACGAGGAGGAGTACGTCTCGCCGTGGGCACCCGAGCCGGTGCCGGTGCCCGCGCCGTCGTCCTACGGCCAGGACGGGCGGGACGGACAGAACGGGCGCGGCGGTCCGGGCGGGCACGGCGGGCGCGGAGGTCAGGCGTACGAGCCGGTGCCGTCCGGCGCGATGCCGTGGCCCCGCAGCGGCGAGTCGGCCGCCTGGGCGCCCTGGAGCGAGCCCGAGCCGCCGCACGCCGGGGCCGGCCCCGCGGGGGCGTACGACGCGGGGCACGGCCCGGGACAGGTCTCCGCCGGCGACGGGTACGGCGGCGGGCGCGAAGGCTACGGCGACGGGCACGGCGGCAGGCGCGACGCGTACGGCGGTGGGCGCGCCGGATACGGCGGATACGACGAGCCGGGCGGGCCGGGTGAGCACGACGCGTACGCGGCCTGGGCCACGGCCTTCGCCGAGCCGCCCCTCGCGTCGCTCGCCGAGCCGCCGGCCGAGCCCTACGAGCCGTACTCCGCGCCGTACGAGCGGCCGGCGGGCGCGGGCGGTCGCCACGCGGGCCGCCCGGCGGGGCCCGACACGGACCACCCGGCCCGGGACGAGCACCCCGACGAGCACGCGGACGAGGCCCTGGACGGAAGCGCGGACGCGGATGCGCACGAGCCCGGGAACGGCGCGCCGCCGGACGGCGCCCCGGCCGACGCCGCCCCCGGCGGGCGCGCCGCCGCCCGCCGCGCCGCCCGCGCCCGCCGCCGCACCCGCCCCGAGTCCCTGCGCCGCCTCGTCCCCCAGGCGCTGGTCGTCGCCTTCCTCGCCGGCGGCACCTCCGCCTTCATCGCCGACGACAAGGCCGTCAAGCTCAGCGTCGACGGCGTCCCGCGCACCCTGCACACCTTCGCCGACGACGTCGACGAGCTCCTGGAGGACGAGGGCGTGCCCGTCGGCCGGCACGACCTCGTGGCCCCCGGCCTCGACCACGAGCTCTCCAGCGGCGACGAGATCGCCGTCCGCTACGGCCGGCCCGTCATGCTCACCCTGGACGGGCAGCGCCGCCAGGTGTGGACCACCGCCCGCACGGTCGACGACGCGCTGCGCCAGCTCGGCGTGCGGGCCGAGGGCGCCTATCTGTCCGCCTCCCGCCACTCGGCCATCTCCCGGGGCGGCCTGGACCTCGACGTCCGTACGGAGCGCACCGTCACCTTCATGGCCGACGGCCGCGAGCGCACCATCCGGACGAACGCCGCCACGGTCCGCGAGGCCGTTGCCGAGGCCGGCCTGGTGCTGCGCGGCCAGGACACCACCTCCGTGCCGCTGGACAGCTTTCCGCGCGACGGCCAGACGATCTCCGTCCTGCGGATCACCGGCAGCAAGGAGGTGCGGGAGGAGGCCATCCCCTTCCGCACGGTCCGCCGCGCCGACCCCACCCGCTTCAAGGGCACCGAGGTCGTGGAGCAGCAGGGCCGCCAGGGTGTGCAGCGCGTCACCTACGCCCTGCGCACCGTCAACGGCGTCAAGCAGCGGCCGCGCCGGCTGAAGACGGAGATCGTCAAGCGGCCGGTGCAGCAGGTGGTGCGGGTGGGGACGAAGCCGATGCCGACCTCCGTCGCCGGCGCCGACCAGTTGAACTGGGCCGCGATGGCGCGCTGCGAGTCCGGCGGCCGGCCGAACGCGGTGGACGCCTCCGGCACGTACGGCGGGCTCTACCAGTTCGACACCGCCACCTGGCGGGGCCTCGGCGGCCAGGGTCGGCCGCAGGACGCGTCCGCCGCGGAGCAGACGTACCGGGCCAAGAAGCTCTACATGCAGCGGGGGGCGAGCCCCTGGCCGGTGTGCGGCCGTAAACTTCACCAGTGAGCACCAGCCCCACCACCGACGCCGCTGGCGAGCCCGGCCCCCTGCTGGGCCCCGCCGACATCCGCGAACTGGCCGCAGCGCTGGGCGTACGCCCGACCAAGCAGCGCGGCCAGAACTTCGTCATCGACGCGAACACCGTCCGCCGCATCGTCCGGACCGCCGGTGTGCGGCCCGACGACGTGGTGGTCGAGATCGGGCCGGGGCTCGGGTCGCTGACCCTGGCGCTGCTCGAGGTCGCGGACCGGGTGATCGCGGTCGAGATCGACGACGTGCTGGCGGGCGCCCTGCCGGCGACCGTCGGCGCGCGGCTGCCCGAGCGCGCCGACCGCTTCGCCCTGGTCCACTCCGACGCCCTGCGCGTCACCGAGCTGCCCGGGCCCGCGCCGACCGCGCTGGTCGCCAACCTCCCCTACAACGTCGCCGTGCCCGTGCTGCTGCACATGCTGGCGACGTTCCCGACCATCGAGCGGACGCTGGTGATGGTCCAGGCGGAGGTCGCGGACCGGCTCGCCGCGCCCCCCGGGTCGAAGGTCTACGGGGTGCCGTCGGTCAAGGCGGCCTGGTACGCGGAGGTGAAGCGCGCCGGGTCGATCGGCCGCAATGTCTTCTGGCCCGCGCCCAACGTCGACTCCGGGCTGGTGTCGCTGGTGCGGCGGGCCGAGCCGCTGGCGACCGGGGCCTCCCGGGAGGAGGTCTTCGCGGTCGTGGACGCGGCCTTCGCGCAGCGGCGCAAGACCCTGCGGGCCGCGCTGGCCGGCTGGGCGGGGTCCGCGGCGGCGGCCGAGGCGGCGCTCGTGGCGGCGGGCGTCTCACCGCAGGCGCGTGGCGAGTCCCTGACGGTGGAGGAGTTCGCGCGCATCGCCGAAGCGAAGTCGACGATTCAAGGAGGGGGACTGTGACGGACACCTCGCCGGAGGCGCCTGAGACGCCGAACGCGCCGGGAACGCCGCGGTCCGCTGACGCGCCGCGCGCCGCCGTCACCGTCCGCGTGCCGGCGAAGGTCAACGCCCAGCTCGCGGTCGGCGGCCTGCGCGCCGACCGCTTCCACGACCTCGCCAATGTCTTCCTCGCCGTCACCCTCTACGACACCGTCACCGCCACCCCCGCCGACGCCCTCACGGTGACCGTCGCCGGCCACGACGCCGACCAGGTGCCCACGGACCGGACCAATCTGGCCGCCCGCGCCGCCGAGGCGCTCGCCGCCCGGCACGGCCTGGAGCCGAACGTCCACCTCCACATCGAGAAGGACATCCCCGTCGCCGGCGGCATGGCCGGCGGCAGCGCGGACGGCGCCGCCGCGCTGGTGGCGTGCGACGCCCTCTGGGGCACCCGGGCCTCCCGGGAGGAACTCCTGGAGATCTGCGCGGAGCTGGGCAGCGACGTGCCGTTCAGCCTCGTCGGCGGGGCCGCGCTGGGGCGGGGCCGGGGAGAGCTGCTGACGCCCGTCGAGGTCGGCGGCACCTTCCACTGGGTGTTCGCCGTCGCGGACGGCGGGCTGTCCACGCCCGCGGTGTACGGGGAGTGCGACCGGCTGCGCGAGGCGTCGGGGCGCGGCGCGACGGAGGCCGACGTACCGGCGCCGGACGCCGACCCGGCCCTGCTGGCCGCCCTCGCCTCCGGTGACCCGGCGGCCCTCGCGGCGGCCCTGACCGCCGGCCCGGACGGCTCCAGCAACGACCTCCAGGCGGCGGCCGTCTCCCTGCGCCCCTCGCTCGCCGACACCCTGGCGGCCGGTACGGACGCGGGCGCGCTGGCCGCGCTCGTCTCCGGGTCCGGCCCGACGTGCGCGTTCCTGGCGAAGGACGGCGAGGCGGCGGGCCGGATCGCCGACGCGCTGCTCGCCTCGGGCACCTGCCGGGCGACCCGGGTGGCCGCGTCCCCGGCCCCCGGCGCGACGCTGCTGTAGACACCCGTAAACCCGTGAACCCGTGAACCCACGGCCCGGGCGCCCCCGAAGGGGCACCCGGGCCGTGGGCCTGCCGGGAACGATTCAGAGCGCCAGCGGCATGCGGTACGGCTCGGCCGGCGACGGCCCCAGCACCGCGAAATCGTGCCGCAGGATGGCCTGTTCGAGCGCGAGCAGCCGCGGCCCGGGGGCGATGCCCAGCTCCTGGGCGAGGACGGCCCGCGCGTTGCGGTAGACGGCCAGCGCCTCCGACTGCCGCCCCGCGTGGTAGAGCGCGAGCATCAGATCGGCGTGGAACCCCTCCCGGAAGGGGTGCTCCGTGACCAGCTCCAGCAGCTCCCCGATCGCCTGGAGGTGCCCGCCCAGCTCGATGTCCAGGGAGATCCGCAGTTCGAGCGCGGCGAGCCGCTCCTCCTCCAGCCGGGTGGCCACCGCCTGCAGCGCGGGGCTGCCGGCGTCCGCGAGCGCGGGCCCGCGCCGCAGGTCGAGCGCGTCGTTGAGGCGTCGCACGGCCGCCTCGGGGATGTCGCGGCGGCGCAGCTCCTCCGCCTCCCGGACCAGCGCCCGGAACCGGTCGACGTCCACCTCCGCGCCCGTACGGCTCAGTTCGTAGCCGGAGGCGTAGGAGCGCACCGCGTCCGCGGGCGCGCCGGCGGCCCCCAGGGCGCGGCGCAGCATCCAGATGCTGGTCTGGAGCTGGGCGGCCGCCGTGCGGGGCGGCTGTTCGCCCCAGGTGTCGTGGATGAGCCGGTTGATGGGCACGACCTGGCCGTGCGCGAGCGCGAGCGAGGACAGCACGCGGCGCTGTCTCTCCCCGCCCAGCGCGACGGTCCGGCGCGCGGCGGCGGTCACGGGTCCCATCAGGGCGATACGGATGCGGTCGGTCTCGTGCGGACGCACGGGTTCACCAGTACTGATGTCGAACTCCTCCCCCGTTGGCCGGTTCCGCTCACCGCGTGACCGGCCCTGACGGAGCCCGTACGGGACGGACTCGGGTGAGTGGCGCGGCGCTTGTGGCGCCTGATGTCACTCCGTCATGAACCTTACTTTATTCGGTACTTATCGGTAAAGATCCCGGAAATTAGCAACAAACCTGCGAAATGACTGCTGTGTCAGGTGCGCTCACAAAACCACTGTGATCCGCCGCCGGCACCGGCCCCCCGCCGGGCTCTCTCGATGCTCTCTCCACCCGCTCTTCACGTTCTCTCCCCGCGCTCTCCCCCTGAGCTCCTTCCAGTCTCCACCCGCTCTCCCCGCGCTCTCCGCCGGGTGCCCGGCCGACGCCGAGGGGCGGACGAGAGACCGCCGAGAGTCGGTGAAGAGAGGGGCGGCGCACAGTTCCGACCATGGGCACAGGTACGACTCCGGACACCGCTTTTCCGTTGACCGCCGCGCAGGCGGGGATTTGGTACTCACAGCAATTCGACCCGGGCAACCCCGTCTTCGCCGTCGCGGACTGCCTGGAGATCGCGGGCTCCGTCGATGTCGCCCTGCTCCAGGAGGCCGTGCGCCGCGCCGTGGCCGAGGCCGAGGCGCTGCACGTCCGCTGTGCCGACGGCGGTGACGGCACCGACACCGGTGACGGCGCCGACGGTGGCCACGAGGGCCCCGTACAGAGGACAGCCCCCGTCGACCCCGCCGGCATTCCCGTCCCGCTCGTCGACCTGAGCGCCGAGGCCGACCCGCGCGCCGCCGCCGACCGCTGGGCGCGCGCCGAGCTGGAGCGCCCGCTCGACCCCCGTACCGGCCCCCTGTTCACCCAGGCCGTGCTCAAGCTCGACGAGCGCACCCACCGCTGGTTCCAGCGCTGGCACCACGTCGCCTTCGACGGCCTCAGCAGCTCCCTGGTCGCCCAGCGTGCCGCGGCCGTCTACACCGCGCTCGCCGCCGGCGCCCCCGTGCCGCCGAGCCCGTACGGGCGGCTGGCCGACCTCGTCGAGGAGGACCGGGCCTACCGCGCCTCCGCCGACCGCGAGGCCGACCGCGCCTACTGGCTGGAGCGGATGGCCGACCTGACCGACGTCGTCGGCCTCACCGAGCGCTCCGCGCCGCTGGCCCACGCCCTCACCCGGGTCACCGGCCACGTCCCCGCCGCCGAGCGCGACCTGCTGAACGAGGTCGCCGCCGCGGCCGGCACCGACTGGCCGCGGGTCCTCATCGCCGCCGTCGCCGCCTACGTCCACCGCACGACCGGCACCGACGACGTGGTGCTCGGCCTGCCCGTGCCCAGCCGCCGGGACGCCACCGTGCGCGCCACGCCCGGCATGGCCTCCAACATCATTCCGCTGCGGCTGACGGTCCGCGCCCACACCACCTTCGCCGACCTGGTCCGCCAGGTGGCCGAGGAGGCCGGCCGCGCCCTGCGCCACCAGCGCTACCGGTACGAGGACCTGCGCCGCGACCTGGGCCGGCTGGAGGACGGCGGCCGGCTGTTCGGCCCCCAGGTCAACATCCTGCGCTTCGACTACGACCTGGCGTTCGGCGACTGCGCCGCCACCCCGCGCAACCTCGCCCTCGGCCCCGTCGACGACCTGATGTTCGCCGTCTACGACCGGCCCGACGGCCTGCGCCTGCACGTCGACGCCAACCCCGACGTGTACACCCCCGAGCAGGTCGCCCGCCACGACCGGCACCTGCGGCTCTTCCTCGCCCGCGCGCTCGCCGCCCCCGAGCGGCCCATCGGCGCCGTCGACCTGCTGGAGGAGGACGAGCGCCACCGGCTGCTGGAGGAGTGGAGCCGCGGCGGCCACGCGCCCCGCGAGACCCCCGTGCCGCAGGGCCACGCCGCCGAGAGCCTCGCGCCCCGGCCCGAGCTCTCCCTCGCCGAACTCTTCGAGGCCCGCGCCCGCCTCGTCCCCGACGCCCCCGCCGTGACCGCCGAGGGCGAGCCCACCCTCACCTACGGCGAGCTGAACGAGCGGGCCAACCGGCTGGCCCGGCTGCTGGTCGAGCGCGGCGCGGGACCCGAGCGGTTCGTCGCCGTGGCGCTGCCCCGCTCCGCCGACCTGATCGTCGCGCTGCTCGCCGTCGTGAAGTCCGGCGCGGCCTACGTCCCCATCGACCCGGACTACCCGGCCGACCGCATCGCCTACATCCTCGGCGACGCCGCCCCCGAACTGCTCGTCACCACCGGCGCGGCCGCCGCCTCGCTGCCCGCCTCCGAGCTGCCCACCGTGCTCCTCGACGACGCGGAGTCGGCCGCCGCCCTGGCCCGGCGCTCCGGCGCGGACCTGACCCAGGACGAGCGCACCCGGCCCCTGTCGCCGCACCACCCCGCGTACGTCATTTACACCTCCGGCTCCACCGGCCGCCCCAAGGGCGTCGTGGTCCCGCACCGCAACGTGGCCGCGCTGTTCGCCGCCTCCGAGGGGCTCTTCTCCTTCCGCGCCGACGACGTGTGGACGATGTTCCACAGCTACGCCTTCGACTTCTCCGTCTGGGAGCTGTGGGGCCCGCTGCTGCACGGCGGCCGGCTGGTGGTCGTCAGCTACGCGGCCAGCCGCTCCCCGGAGGACTTCCTCGCCCTGCTGGTGAGCGAGGGCGTCACCGTGCTCAACCAGACCCCCTCCGCCTTCTACCAGCTGGCCCAGGCCGACCAGGACGACCCGGAGCTCGGCTCCCGACTCGCCCTGCGGTACGTGGTGTTCGGCGGCGAGGCGTTGGACCTGGGCCGGCTCGCGGACTGGTACGCCCGCCACGCCGACGACGCGCCGGTGCTGGTGAACATGTACGGCATCACCGAGACCACCGTCCACGTCAGCCATGTCGCCCTGGACGCGCCGCTGGCGGCCACCGCCCCCGGCAGCCTCATCGGCACCGGACTGCCGGGCCTGCGGGTGTACGTCCTCGACAGCGGCCTCCAGCCGGTGCCGCCCGGCGTCACGGGCGAGATGTACATCGCCGGCGATCAGGTGGCCCGCGGCTACCTCAACCGGCCCGGCCTCTCCGCCGAGCGCTTCGTGGCCGACCCCTTCGGCCCCGCCGGCTCCCGGCTCTACCGCTCCGGCGACCTGGCCCGCTGGACCGCCGACGGACAGCTCGAATACCTCGGCCGCGCCGACGAACAGGTCAAGATCCGCGGCTTCCGCATCGAACTCGGCGAGATCGAGGCCCAGCTGCGGGCCTGCCCCGGGGTCCGCGACGGCCGGGTCGTGGTCCGCACCGACGCCGTCGGCGACGGCGTCCTCACCGGCTACGCCGTGCCCGAGGCCGGCGCCGAGCTGGAGCCGGCGGCCCTGCGCGCGGAGCTCGCCGAGCGGCTGCCCTCCCACATGGTGCCCTCCGCCGTCGTCGTCCTCGACGACCTCCCGCTGACCGCCAACGGCAAGCTGGACCGCAGGGCGCTGCCCGAGCCCACCCTCACCGGCTCGCGCGCCGCCGTACCGCCCCGCGACGAGCTGGAGCGCGGCGTCGTGGAGGCCTTCACCGAGCTGCTGGGCGTGACCGGCATCGGCATCGACGACAGCTTCTTCGACCTCGGCGGCGACTCGTTCAAGGCCGTGCGGATCGCCCGGCGGCTGGGCGGCGGGCTGTCGGTGGTCCAGGTCTTCCAGAACCCCACGCCCCGCCGGCTCGCCGAGCACCTGCGCGCCGCCGCGGACGCCGGCGGCGAGCGCCGCGTGCTGCACCGCCTCACCCCCGCGCGGGCGAGCGCGCCCGAGATCACCCTGGTCTGCGTCCCGTACGGCGGCGGCGCCGCGACGGCCTACCAGCCGCTCGCCGAACGCCTCTCCCCGCGCATGGAGCTGTGGGCCGTGGGGCTGCCGGGCCATGACCCGACGGACGCCGACAGCACCCTGCTGACCTGGGACGAGGCCGCCGAGCGGATCGTCGCGGAGATCGGCGAGTCGGTCACCGGGCCGTTCGCCCTCTACGGCCACTGCGCCGGCTCCACGCTCACCACGCTGGTCGCCGACAAGCTGGAGCGCCTCGGCCGCGCGCCGGTGGCGGTCTACGCGGGCGCGGCCCTGCCCGCCCCCGACCCGGCCGCGCTGCTGGACTTCGCCGGCGGCCGCGGCGACGACGAGCCGTACGACTACGACGGGCTGTACGACTACCTCAGCTCCCTCGGCGGCTTCGAGGGCGCCCTCGACGACGAGGACCTGCGCCGGGTGCTGTCCGTGGTGCGCCACGACATGATCCAGGGCGCCACCTTCCAGGTGGCCGCGCGCGCCGGCTGGGACCGCCAGCTGAACGCCCCCTTCCACGTGGTGATCGGGGACGCGGACGAGGCCACCGAGGGCTTCGCGGACGGCCACCTCGACTGGAAGCACTTCGCCTCCGACGTACGGCTCACCGTGATCCCCGGCGCGGGCCACTACTTCGTCAAGCACCAGGCGAAGGAGCTCGCGCAGATCCTGGCCGGCCACCTTCTGGGGACGGCCGAGCCCGCCGGTCCCGCGACCGCGTGACGACGAAAGGCACCGATTCCGCCATGGCGCGCATCAATCCCTTCGAGGACCCCACCGGCAGCTACCTCGTCCTCGTCAACGACGAGGGGCAGCACTCGCTCTGGCCGGCGTTCGTCGGCGTACCCGACGGCTGGAGCGTCACGCACGGCCCCGACGACCGCGAGACGTGCCTGGAGCGCATCAGCGAGCGCTGGGGCGACCTGCGCCCGACGAGCCTCGCCTGACGGCCCTCCTTCTCCTCCAGGGCCAGGGGGGGGACCGCCCCCCTGGCCTGTCACCATCAGAAAGAATCACGTGGACGAGCGAGTACTCCAGGCCCAGAAGTGGGTCAACTCCACCTACAAGGACGTGTCCGGCTTCGTGGCCGCGCCGGAGAACGGCAAAACCGGTTGGCCCACGATGTACGCCTTCACCCGGGCCCTCCAGCACGAGCTGGGCATCACCTCGCTGTCCAACAGCTTCGGCCCCACCACCATGGCCAAGCTGGAGTCCTACGGTGACATCGGCCCCGACGAGCCGAAGAGGAACATCGTCAAGATCATCCAGGCCGCGTTCTGGTGCAAGGGGTACAACCCGGGCGGCATCTCGGGCGAGTTCACCATGTACACCCAGGGCGCCGTCGAGGCGATGATGAAGGACCTGGGCATCGGTGGGCAGTTCAACTACAAGATGAAGCCCAAGGTGTTCAAGGCGCTCCTGACGATGGACGCCTATGTGCTCACCCCGGGCGGCCGGGAGTCGATCCGGTCCGTCCAGCAGTGGCTCAACAGCCGCTACTACGACCGCTCGACCTTCTTCCTCATCCCCACCGACGGCCACTTCTCGCGCGATGTGCAGCGCTCCCTCTATCTCGCGATCCAGTACGAGATGGGGATGAACGACTCCCAGGCCAACGGCATCTTCGGGCCCGGCACCCAGGCCGGCCTGAAGAGCCGCACCCTCCAGGTCGGCTCCAGCGGTGTCTTCGTGCGGCTCTTCCGCGCCGCGATGATCTTCAACAACCGCGAGGTGGCGTTCAACGACACCTTCGACGGCGCGCTCTCCGGGGACGTCTCCTCCTTCCAGGCGTTCTCGATGCTGGCGCGCACCGGCGCCGCGGACTTCCAGACGTGGTGCCAGCTGCTGGTCTCCACCGGGGACCCCTCGCGGCCGGGCAACGCGGCCGACTGCATCCAGACGGTGACCGACGCGCGCGCCAAGGCGCTGAAGGCCGCCGGGTACGACATCGTCGGCCGGTACCTCGACGAGCGGGCCTCCAACAACCCGCTCAACAAGAAGCTCCAGCCGGGTGAGCTGGAGACCATCTTCCGCAACAAGCTGCGGGTCTTCCCCATATCCCAGTACTACGGCGGCGAGGCGAAGTACTTCAACTACCCCCAGGGGTTCCAGGACGCCCTCGGCGCGCACGCGGCCGCCGTCAAGCACGGCTTCAACCGCGGCACCGTCATCTACTTCGCCGTCGACTACGACGCCACCGACGAAGAGATCGCGCAGTACGTCATCCCCTACTTCAACGGGATCAGCGCCGGCCTGAACTCCAAGGGCAAGCGCTATCTGCACGGCGTGTACGGCTCGCGCAACGTCTGCGCGAAGGTCAGCAAGGAGACCACCGCCCGCTGGTCCTTCGTCTCCGGCATGTCCACCGGCTTCTCCGGCAACATGGGCTTCCCGCTCCCGGAGAACTGGTCGTTCAACCAGATCGCCACGGTCTCCGTCGGCTCCGGTGACGGCAGGATCGAAATCGACAAGGACATCGCGCGGGCCAACGCCGACCCGGGCGTCGGCTCGGTCAACAGCGGCAGCTACTCGACGGTCGACGAGTTCGTCGCCGGCGTCGAGCGCCTCTACGAGCTGTCGGTGAAGTACAACCGGTCCGGCTACGGCCACAGCCGCCACGTCCTGGAGTACCTGCGCCACCCCCGCTACACCGACACCAAGTGGATGATGCTCGTCGGCGAGCCGGACGGCGACTGGATCGACTACGTCAACGGCACCGGCTTCGAGATGCTGAAGGAGTTCAAGGACCCCAACAGCGGCTACATGCTCTCGATCGACCACCTGGCCGCCGCGGCCAACGGCATCGACCTGCACGGCCAGGCCTCCGGCCGGGACGTGAACCCCGGGGACTTCGCCGGCTGGGGCGGTGACCTGATCACCTTCTACGTCGACTGGCGCCGGAACGTCGAGCGGTGGTCCTCCGGCTACCAGTACTGCATGGACAACCTCGCCAAGCCGGACGTCGAGACCTCCTTCGGCTTCAACGACATGATCGAGGACATCGACGGCTACAACCTCGGCATGGCGGTCCGCAAGGGCGCCAACATCGTCGAGGAGATCAAGAACCTCTACCAGAAGAACGGCCACCTCTCCCGCTACCGGCGGTTCTACGACGGTCGCTTCGGCGGCAGCGCCGCCAAGGCCGCGGACTTCGCGGACTGCATGCTCACCGACGGCGGCGCGCTCATCGGCACCGCCCGCACCACCCTCATCGAGCTGGAGAGCGGAGGGAAGGTGCTGCTGCCCGAGCTGATCCCCGGCGACAAGCTGGCCGGCTTCTGCAAGGGCTTCGGGGACACCCTGCAGACCCGCGTCGGCCAGGAGAACGCCCGGACCTTCGCGCTCAGGTCGCAGGGCAAGCTGTAACCCATGTTCTACCTGTTCATCGCCGTCATCCTGGCCTTTCCGCTGCTCTTCGCCGTGCGCCTGGTGAAGACCGCCCACGTCTGGGTCACCCGGCGGGAGCTGCGGAAACCCTGGGCACGGATCTGGGGCGATGCCGTCGGGCTGCTGGCGTGCCTCGGCTGCCTGACCTTCCTCGTGGGCTTCGGCTCGACCTTCGCCCTGGACGTGGCCGAGGCGTGCGTGCGGGCGGAGAACGGCGGCACGTCCGAGGGGGCGCCGCACACGAAGGACGACTTCGACGGGGTCGACGAGTCGCTGTTCCCGGTGAGCTACCGGTGCGTGTGGCGGGACGGCACCACCCACGAGCGCGTTCCGGGCTTCGTGAACCCGACTCTGTACACCTTCATGGCCGGGACGGCCGTCACCACCACCCTCGCCCTCGCGTCTGCGGTCCACGCGCGGACCGGGCGGGCGGGCAGTTCAAGGAGAACCGAAACATGAGTGCAGCAACGCCGCGGACGACGCGCCGGCGGATTCTCACCGCCTCGCTCGGAGTGGCGGGCGCCGGCGTCCTGTGGTCGGCGGGCGCCGCGCACGCGGCCCCCGCCAGGGCCGCGACCCCCGCCGCGGACCCCGGCCGGGGCACCGGGCAGGCCGCGCCCGACACCTGGACCAGGAGCACCAGCGAGAACGGCTGGCCCGTCACCGGCGTATCGGGCGACGTCAAGGCGGCGAAGATCGAGGGCAGCAACGCCCCGGTGGTGATCCGTACGGGCGAGGTGGCGACGGTGCTGCTCTATGTGGCGCGCCGCTTCCACTACGAGATAGCCACGCTCGAACCCGGCGACGTCGTCGGTCACGTCACCGAGCGCGAGGTCCACGCCGCGTACGAGAGCAACCACCTCTCCGGCACGGCCCTGGCCATCCGCCCCGGCTCGTACCCCGGCGGGGTCAAGGACGGCTTCTTCCCCCACCAGCAGGTGGTCATCCGCGACATCCTCGCCGAGTGCGACGGCGTCGTCCGCTGGGCCGGGGACGACGCGAAGCGCCCGAAGGAGAGCCACTTCCAGATCGACGTGCCCCCGGGGGACGCCCGTCTCCACAAGCTGGCCGCGAGGTTCCGCCTCCAGGCGGAAGCCCCCGGCCAGGGCGCGGGAGCCCCCGACTACCTCCCCTTCACCCCGCCCCGCCTCAGCAGGGCCGAGTCCCTCCGCGGCGAACAGCGTCAATCCGCCTGACGCCCCCCTTGGACCAGGGCCCGGGACCGCCCCCCGTCGGTTCCGGGCCCTGCGGCGTGGCGCGCCGGCCTGGCGGCGGCGGCGCGGTGCGCCAGACCGGCGAGGGCGGCGCGGTGCGCCAGTCCGGCCAGGGCGGCGCCCACCGCGTACCAGAGGAGATCGGGGGCGTTGAAGGTCGAGCCCAGCACCAGGCGGGCCAGGGTGCTCCGGCTCGACAGCTCCGCGGGCACGCCCGTCAGCTGCGCGAACTCGATCGCGCAACTGATCACCAGGGCGGTGCCGGCGGCCACGGCGGGGCGCACGCGGGGCGCGGCCACGACGATCAGCGCGTGGACGAGGACCGTGTAGAGCGCGTCCCCCGCGTACTTGGCGGCCTCGCCGCCCAGGGCGGAGCGGACGCCGAGCCCGGCCGCGACGGTCAGCAGCGCGGCGGCCCCGGCCACGGCCCGCGTCTTCGTACGATCCCTCATCCGCTCACTGTAGAAGCCGGCCGGAGCGCCGGGGGACGCCCGAGGTCGGGCTCGCGGTACGCGACCCCCGCCCCGCCCATCCAGGACGGGTCCTGCGCGCACTCGCCCCCGCTGTGCCCGCGCAGCCGCGCCCGCTTCGGCTCCCACTCCACGCTGATCGCGTACTCGCCCTTGTTCGCCCGCACTTCGAGGTCCTCGCTCCTGCCGACCGGGCCGAAGGCCGAGACGCGCCACCCCGTGGCCTCCAGGTGGTCGCGCAGCCGGCCGAGCGCGGGCCGCGCCTCCTCGCCGACGCCGGTCACCGACCAGCTCTGGTGGAGGCGGTAGGCGCCCTCCACCTGCTTGTCCTGGAGCCCGGAGAGCAGCCCGTCCCCGTAACAGTCCCCGACCCCGTACGTGTTGTTGTCCGAGTGGTCGGTGAAGCCCGGCTCGACGGTGCGGGCGATGCCGAGCGCGGCGTACGCGTCCTGCGCGTTGCCGGAGACGCGCTGCGCCATGACGGCGGGCTCGACGCGTGGATAGGGCGTGTCCGCGACGACGTACACCAGGCCGACCACGGCCAGCAGCAGCACCGCGCCGCAGCCGATGCCCGTCGCCCGGAGGGCCTTCCCGCGCCGGGGTGTCCCGTTCTCGGTCATGGACCGGACGGTAACGCCTGTGGCCGCGCGTGCGAATCGGGGCGGGTGCTCACCCGGGCGTAGGGGAACGTACTCAGTCCGGATCGTCCGGGGCCGTGTCGCGAGAAGCGCACGCCGCGGCGCCTTCGCCCCCTAAGCTGCCCGTTGCGGGGGCTGACTGGGGAGGCTGGACATGGGCGAGCCCGAGGACGGCGACCGCATCCGTTTCGTCGAGACGTGCTCGGGGCTCCTGGACGGGGCCTACGCCGTCATCGCCGGAAGCTGGCAGGGCAGCCCGCGCGCGAAACTGGAGCGGCCCGACCCGTTCGGCCGTGAGGCGGTGCTGCTGACGCCGGACGACAAGGTCGAGGTCGTCGCCCCGGCCGCGGCCCGCGCTCCGCTGCGGCTGCCGTTGTGCTGCTCGTGCGGCGGCAGCGGCAAGATCGAGTGGACGGACGAGGACGGGTGGCAGCACGAGGCGCCGTGCGGGACGTGTGACGGCCAGGGCGAGACGGGTTAGCGGGACCCGGCCCCGCCCCCGCCGCTTCGGGTCGCCGCGGGGGCCTCGCTCGGCCCTGGAGCCTCAGGCCGTCGCCGGGACCTCGGGGCGGTCGATGACGCGCAGCCACGTGCCGTCCGGCTGGCGCCGCGCGACCTGGACGCGGCCGCCCGTGCCGTCGGAGTCCTTCGTCGAGGTGAGCGCGAGGTCGCCGTAGCGGACCGTCGGCAGCGGCTCCTCGAACGGGAACGGCAGCGGTGCGTTCTCGACCAGCCGCTCGCACACGGCCCGGATCGCCTCCCGCCCGACCGTCACCGCGCCCGCCGGGTAGGCGAGCACCGCGTCGGGCGCGTAGAGCAGCGAAAGCCCTTCCGCGTCACGGGCGTTGGCGCGCTCGACGAAGAGTCGGGCCAGGTCCTCGGGGGTACGGGCGACGGCGCGGGGGTTCTCGGACATGGTGCGGGTGCTCCTCGTCTTCGTGCGGTTTGCGGGTGGTTTTCCCTGCACCGCCACTCTTCCGCCGCCGGAGCCAGAAGTCCAAGAGATGGCAGGTCTCGTAACTAGAATCGGCGGTTATGGAACTGCGTCAGCTCGAGTACGTCGTGGCCGTGGCCGAGGAGCGGAACTTCACCCGCGCCGCCGAGCGGGTCCATGTGGCCCAGCCGGGGGTCAGCGCGCAGATCCGCCGGCTGGAACGGGAGCTGGGCCAGGAGCTGTTCGACCGCTCCGGCCGCTCGGTGCGGCTGACCGAGGCGGGCGAGGCGGTCCTGCCGTACGCGCGGGCCGCGCTGGCCGCCGTCGAGGGCGTCCGGCTGGTGGTCGACGAGCTCACCGGCCTCCTCCGCGGCCGGGTCGCCGTCGGCACGGTCACCTCGCACAACGTCGATCTGCCGGACCTGCTCGCCGCGTTCCACGACGACCACCCGGGCGTCGAGATCACCCTCACCGAGGGGAACACGGACGACCTCGTGGCGGCGCTGCGCACCGGGGGCCTGGACGCGGCGATCGTCAGCCTCGGGCGGAGGACCCCGGACGGACTGGGGATCGAGGTGGTCGACGACCAGCCGATCGTCGCGGCCGTCGCCCACGGCCACGAACTCGCCGTGCACGAGGTCGTCTCGCTGGACACGCTGCGCGGCCGGCCCCTGATCAGCCTGCCGCGCGGCACGGGGCTGCGCGCCCGGCTCGACGAGGCGTGCGCGGAGATCGGCTTCACCCCGCGCATCGCCTTCGAGGCCGGCGACCTCGATGTCCTCGTCCAGCTCGCCGCGCGCGGGCTGGGCGCGGCGATCCTGCCGGGCGCGTACGCCGCGGCGCGCTCGGACCTGCTGCGGCCGATCGCCCTCAACAAGCCCGCGCTGCGCGGCCGTCTGGCCTTCGCCTGGCGCGCGGCCGGCCCGGGCTCCCCGGCGGGCCGCGCGTTCGTGGCCCGGGCCCGCGACGCGCTCAGGGCTCGTTGACGCTCTTTCGCCACGTCAGGCGCGGGTGCGCCGGTCGCCGCCACCCGTGTGAGTGATGCGAGCCATTTGCCCGGGATAGCACAATTCTTCCCAGGGTGGTGCGCACCGTCCTCCGACAGCGATTCCGGCCGGCCACGGGTGGCCGGGCCGACGAGCAAGGAGGACGATCGATGACGTACGCACTTCCCCGGAGCCGCCGCCGGGCCGCCTTCGCGGCCGTGGCCGGCGGGCTGCTGGCGCTCAGCTCCGTGCCCGTCGGCTTCGCGGCCGAACGGGACGCGGACGCGGTGGTCATGACCTGCCGCGCGACATTCAGGATGACGGTCAGCGGCCTCACGGGTGAGGCCCAGGGCAACGGAAGCGTCCGCTGCACGTCGCTCTCCCGCCCGGACCTCGTCGGCGGCAGCATCGAGATGCAGGGGACGTTCTCCAGGGCGGGCTCGACGGTGACCACGAACACGACCGACCGGATCTTCTTCCCGAGCACCGGCGACCGGATCGTGCTCACCATGACCAGGACGTTCGAGAACAACTTCGGCCAGGTGCGGGAGACGGGCAGCGGCAACACGACGGCGGGGGTCTTCCACCCGGCGAGGGAAACGGAATCGGGTAGCGGCACGGCGGACGGCACCGGGACGATCTTCGAGCTCAACCCGGTCGACATGACGTTCGAGCAGTGAGGGGGCGGGGGCTCCGGCCGCCGGCCGCGTACGGGGTCTCAGCTGTCGGGCGCGGGGTGCGGGTGCGTGGTGGCGAACGTGAGGAAGTCGCCCCACGCGGCGGGGGAGAACGTCAGGTGGGGACCTGACGCGTCCTTCGAGTCCCGTACGTGAACGAGGGCGGGCGTCGTGGCGACCTCCACGCACTCCCCGCCCTCGTCACTGCTGTGACTGGACTTGCGCCAGTCGAGGCCGACCTCTACGCAGTCACCGCCTTCCGGACCGCTGTACGTGGACTTGCGCCAGTCAATGGCCACCTCGACGCACTGGCCGCCTTCTGGGCCGCTGTAACTGCTCTTGGACCATATGAGGCTCATAGCTCTCCTAGCAGTCTCTTCAGGAAGCTCAGGGAGTCCTCGGGAGTGAGGGCCTGGGAGCGCAGAATCCCATAGCGCAGATTGAGGTCGCTGACGTCCTTGGCGTCGGCGATCAGACTGCTGCCGCGATGGGCTTCGCAGTAGACCAGCCGCTGCAGTTCCTTGGTCTCGATCAGATGCATGGGTCCGGCGAGGGCGGCATGGGCTTCCCGTGCCGTAGGCATGATTTGCAGGTCCATGAAGGGCAGCTCGGCGCATTCCAGAAGCCGCAGCAGCTGCCCCTTCATGACAGCCTTGCCACCGATGGGCCGCTCCAGGATGACTTGCTCCAGGACATAGCTCAGGGCGGGTGGCGGTGTCCGCGTGAACAGCGCTTGCCGCTCCATCCGAGCGGTCAAGCGACGCTCGATTTCCTCCTCGTCGAGAACCGGGCGGCCACTGCGGAAGACGGCACGCGCGTACTCCTCGGTCTGGAGGAGGCCCGGCACGACATGCGTCGCGTAGACACACAGTGCCGCCGCCTCCGCCTCGTACAGCGCGTACTCCTTGAACCAATTGGGCCACTTCTCCCGCGTGAGGAACTGCTCGCCCGCCTTGAGGAGGCCGCCCGCCCCCAGGACGTCGTCGGCCGCGCTGATGAGCCCCGGCGTCGGCACGCGACGCCCCTGCTCCACCGACTTGACCATTTCCGCGGAGTACCCGATGGCGTCCGCCAGTTCCTCGCGGCTCATGCCGGCCTTGGTCCGCCACAGCCGGAACTGGCTGCCGAAGTAGCGCAGCGTGGAACCCTCGGGGTCCTTGTTGATCAACGTTCCGCCTCCCCGCGCACCGGGCACCGCTGGGCGGTCACCGATACGCCACTCCCCGTACACGTTCGGTCACGGGACAGGCTAGTCCCGTGACCGAATCCCGGAAGGCCGGAAACCGAAAAGATTCCCCCTCGCCCCCGCGAGGGGCGACCTCGGCCGGGACGACCCCGTACCGGACCGGAGGTCACCCCGTCCGGCATCGGGCGGAGGCCGATTACCCTGGACTTTCATCGATCCGCGTCCCAGGAGTGAGATGGCCGTCAATCTGGTCAATGCCGAGGCAGTCAGCAAGGTGTACGGCACGCGTGCCCTGCTCGACGGCGTGTCCCTCGGCGTGAGCGAGGGCGACCGGATCGGCGTCGTCGGCCGCAACGGCGACGGGAAGACGACCCTGATCCGGATGCTGGCCAAGCTGGAGAGCCCCGACGAGGGGCGGATCACCCACTCCGGCGGCCTGCGCCTGGGCGTGCTGACCCAGCACGACTCGCTGGACCCGGCCGCCACCGTGCGGCACGAGGTGATCGGCGACCTCGCCGACCACGAGTGGGCCGGCAACGCCAAGATCCGCGACGTGCTGACCGGCCTCTTCGGCGGCCTGGACCTCCCCGGCTTCGCGCAGGGCCTGGACACGGTCATCGGCCCGCTCTCCGGCGGCGAGCGCCGCCGCATCGCGCTGGCGAAGCTGCTGATCGCCGAGCAGGACCTGATCGTCCTGGACGAGCCCACCAACCACCTCGACGTCGAGGGCATCGCCTGGCTCGCCGAGCACCTGCGCGCCCGCCGCTCCGCGCTCGTCGTGGTGACCCACGACCGCTGGTTCCTGGACCAGGTCTGCACCCGCATGTGGGACGTGCAGCGCGGCACGGTGTACGAGTACGAGGGCGGCTACTCGGACTACGTCTTCGCCCGTGCCGAGCGGGAGCGGATCGCCGCCACCGAGGAGGCCAAGCGGCAGAACCTCGTACGCAAGGAGCTCGCCTGGCTGCGCCGGGGCGCGCCCGCGCGCACCAGCAAGCCGCGGTTCCGGATCGAGGCGGCGAACGAGCTGATCGCCGATGTGCCGCCGCCGCGCGACAGCGCCGAGCTGATGAAGTTCGCCGGCTCCCGGCTCGGCCGGACCGTCTTCGACCTGGAGAACGTCTCCGTGACCGCCGGGTCGAAGGAGCTGCTGAAGCATCTGACCTGGCAGCTGGGGCCGGGCGACCGGATCGGCCTGGTCGGCGTGAACGGCGCGGGCAAGACCTCGCTGCTGCGGGCCATGGCGGAGGCCGCCCGCACGGAGGGCGAGGCCCAGCCGGCGGGCGGGCGGATCGTCGTCGGCAAGACGGTGAAGCTCGCGTACCTCTCCCAGGAGGTCGCCGAGCTCGACCCGAGCTGGCGCGTGCTGGAGGCGGTGCAGCGGGTGCGCGAGCGGGTGGACCTCGGCAAGGGCCGGGAAATGACCGCGGGGCAGCTCTGCGAGAAGTTCGGCTTCGGCAAGGAGAAGCAGTGGACGCCGGTCGGCGACCTCTCCGGCGGTGAGCGCCGCCGGCTCCAGATCCTGCGGCTGCTGATGGACGAGCCGAACGTGCTCTTCCTGGACGAGCCGACGAACGACCTCGACATCGAGACGCTGACCCAGCTGGAGGACCTGCTCGACGGCTGGCCGGGCTCGATGATCGTGATCAGCCACGACCGGTACTTCATCGAGCGGACCACCGACCGGGTGTTCGCGCTGCTCGGCGACCGGGCGATGCGGATGCTGCCGCGCGGCCTGGACGAGTACCTGGAGCGGCGGCGCGCGGTGATCGAGGAGTCCCTGGCCTCCTCGGCGGCCTCCGCGCCGGCCGCCGGCCCGGCGGCGCCGGTGCGGTCCGCGGCGGACCAGCGGGCCGCGCAGAAGGAGCTCCAGCGGATCGAGCGGCGCCTGGACAGGATCGGCGAGCAGGAGGCGAAGCTCCACGCGGAGATCGCCGAGAACGCGACGGACTTCGAGCGCGTGGCGAAGCTGGACGCGCAGCTGCGCGAACTGGCGGTGGAGCGGGGCGAGCTGGAGGAGCGCTGGCTGGAGCTCGCCGAGGACTGAACGGCGCGCCGACGGCCCCGTCCGGGTGAGAACGCCCGAGGGGCCGCCCGTTCACCGTGGGACCGGCCGGCGGTGTTCCCCGGCGGGCGGCGTGCGGGCGTCGACCAGGGCACGGAGCCTGGGGACCAGGTCGGGATGGTCGCCGCGGGACGCGGACTGGAGCAGCTCGGCGCAGACGACGAGGAGGGCGGCGCGGCCGTCCTCGCCCTCCAGCAGGGGCGCGAGCTCGCGCCGGACGCGGGCGGCGGTACGGGGGGCGAGCTGGGCGTAGGCGTAGAGCGTGGCGGCGTCGTAGCCGCGGGGTGCCAGTCCCCAGCCCTCCCAGTCGAGGACGGTGGCGCCCCGGGTGAGGTTGGCGGCGTGGAAGTCCCCGTGGGCGCAGGTCCATTGGGTGATGCGCGGGGCCGGCCGACCGGTGTACGCGGGGACGGCGCGGCTGATCCACTCCTGGCGCACGGCCGTACGGTCGGTCGCGGTGGCGGCGATGGCCGTCAGGCTCGTACGGATCGTCGCGAACCAGCCGTCCGAGAGGTCGAGCTCGCGGCGCAGGACCGGCTCGGAGGACAGCACCGGCTCGTCGACGTACGCGGTGAGCTCGGCCCGGTAGGCGTACGGGCCCGTGGCCCAGTCGTACAGCCCGTGCAGCGCCGGTTTCCGCACGGCCGAGAAGGCGGCGGCGGCCCGCTCGGTGCCCTCCCAGAGCTTGCCGCCCGCCTTCTGCCCGGGAACGGAGAGCAGCCGCAGCCAGCAGGGGCCGTGTACGGGGTGGTCGGCGCGCTGCCCGAGGGTGCGGCCGCGCCACCCCCACAGGCGCGGACCGCGCACGCCGGCCCCGAACGCGTCGGCCGCGGCGGCGTGCGCGGCCACCATGCGCCGGGTGTCGTCGTCAGAGGGGGGCGGCGAGTACATCGAGGACCGTCCGGAGCTCGTCGGAAGAAATGGCGGGCGCGCCGACCACGCCGAGGGCTTCGCTCCAGTGTGCCGCCTTCCCGGTGGCCAGGAGCACACGTGAGATCCCCGGGCACGAGGCAACGGCCGCGATACAGGCGGCGGCGACCGAGGCCCCTTCCCGGAGGAGTGCGGCGACCTCGGGGGTGGCCAGGGAGGGGAGCTCCCCGCCGTGCAGCGGCGCGGAGGCATGGATCTCCCAGCCCCGCCCCTCGGCCTGGGCGATGGGCCCGCGCCCGTGGAGGGCTTGGCGGAAGTGGGTGTCCATGACGAGGCTGACGGGCAACTGGATGATGCTCAGGTGGTGCTCGCGGGTCCCGGCCGCCTCGGTGGCCAGACGGTCGAGCACCGGCACGGTGAACGCCCCCTCGGTGAAGCCGCTCCACGTGGCCACGCCGTAGGCGGCCAGGCGCCCTGAACACGCCTGTTCCTCGAGGACGGCGAACGCGGTCCGGAGCCGGTCGGCCAATTCGTGGTGGTCGCCTCGGTCGTACTCGGGATTGTGCACGAACACCGCGTCCAGTCGGTCCCGGCCCAGTTCCGTGCGGCTGCGCTCTGTCTGCCAGCGCAGGAACCGGTCGGTGATGCTGTGCCTGGTCAGCGGGGTGTTGACGACACCGGCAGCGTGAGCCGCCCGTGCGGTGGCGGGAGTGAGGAACCCGGCCTTTGTGGCCACGCGCAGGTGGAGGTGATCGGCCAGAGCGGGAGCGAGAAGGCGGTGGGCGCGGCCTGCGCCGTAGTTGGGCGCGGTGTCGATCCACGCGTACGGGGAGCCGGCCGCGCGCCGGGCGGCGGCGGCCAGCTCCTCGCCGGGGACGCGGTAGGTGCCCAGCCCCAGCAGTGCCGTCACGATCCCTCCCGGCGCACGGTTGCCATTTGTGCCGCCACCAGTTCGGTCACCACAGTGGCCGCGTCGTCCAGGCCCACACCCGCCGCGTCGGCCAGCTCGTCCAGGCGGTGCCAGCCGATCTCCAGGAGCCGGCGCAGCAGGGGGCCGGCCACCGCCGCGGCGTCGAGTTCCTGCCCGGCGCCCCGGAGCCGCACCAGGGCCTCGCCCTCGACCGTCACCTCGGTGATACGGGCCCGTCCGGTCGTCAGGCGCACCAGGAGGTCCGCTTCGGCCGGGACTGTGGTGAGGTGGGGCAAGGACGGCCGCGGACGGCCCAGGTCTGCGGCGTCCTGGGCGTCGGCGTACCGCGTCAGCAAACCCGGGTCCCCCAATGCGGCTCCGACCTCTTTGCCGAGCGCCGACAGGAATGCCGCCTGTGCGCCCTGGTCGGCGTGCAGGGGCAGATCCCTGCGGAAGGTGTCGCAGGCCAGAAGCTCGTCGGCCAGCCAGTTCAGCAGGCGGGCCCCGGTGTGCGGTGGGGTGATGCCGCACGTCAGGTGCAGGGAGCAGGTGCCCTGGTCGGCGGTTACGGCGTGCCACCAGCCGCGCGGCACGTACAGCACATCCCCCGATCGCAGGACGAGCTCGGCGATCGGCTCGGTCGGCGGTGGTTCCGGCTCGGCCACATCCCGGTGCAGCGGTACCCGGCGGGTGGGCCCGAACAGGCGCCACCGCTTGGCGCCCTCGATCTGGATCACCACGACATCGTGGTCGTCCCAGTGGGTGCCGAAGCCCTCGGTCGGCGTCCATGAGGCATAGGCATTGACCTGGACCGAGGACCGCAACCAACTTTCCAGCCCGGCCGCGAGATCGCCGATCGGTTCGTGCAGGTGGTCGATCTGGTCGATGACCAGGGAAGCCCCGCCGGCCAGGCACTGGTGCAGCTCGGCGGGGTGGACACGCTGCCATACCGTCGAGCGGCGCGTGGTGACGGCCGCCGCGTAGCGGTGCAGCGGCAGCATGTCGCCACCGGCGGTCAGCCGCAGGCGGGGCGGTTCCAGACGGTGCCGGGCAACGATGTCGCTCAGGGTGTCGAAGGAGACCAGGGCGGCCCGCTCGGCGCCCGTGAAGACGCCCTTCACATGTCGGTAGTCGCGGTGCAGCGTCCGGGCCAGGAATCGGTCCCGGCCCAGACGCTCCGCGATGCGCGCTCGCGCCATCGCAGGATCAGCCGCCGTCAGTCGTTGCCGTCGCTCTTGCCCGTGCCACCGCCATCGGACGGGGTGGACCCACGGCCGCGGGCCGCCGCGATGTTCCGCCGGCCCCGCAGCAGGCCCTCGGACCGGCCCGTCGCGGGGTCCACGCCCGTGACGTTCGCATGCGCGTCGGAATGCACGTTCGCCATGATGCTGTCCTCCTGGATCGCGCCGAGTGGCCGGATCACCGGCCGTGCCACCAGGGTGGTCCCGGCCACGGCGCTTCGTCATTGCCGCACCCAAGCGGGGACATTGCGGGTCGCCCGCAATCGCATCAGGGCTCCGGGAGCACGGACCAACGGCTACCGTGAGCAAGGCCGCCCACCATCCCGTGCCTGCATCCGGGGGACCGCATGGCCACCGTAACGCGCGCTCGCCGGGCCGAAATCCTGCGTCAGTCGCAGCGCATCCGTATGCGCTGCCAACAACAACGCCGCACCCTCGAACGGACCGTCACCGAGATCCGTACAGCGCTGCCGGAGGTCACCGCCCTGGAAGCCTGGCGCCTGGCACTGGGCTGGTCACGAGCGCAGACCATCGAGCAGATCGCCGGGCTGTACGCGGCCGCCGGGCTGCGGCCCCGCGGACTCACCGAGGCCATGCTGTGCCGCTGGGAGCACGACGGGAGCGAGTGGCCCGACGACGAGTACGCGGCGATGCTCTGTCGTGTTTACGGAGCCCGGCCCGAGCAACTGGGACTCGACCGTGCGCGTGCGGCTTCCAGTGGCGTCGTGTTCCGCTACGGTCGGGCCCACACCGCTGCCGACGGGTGCGCCCCGCGTGAACAGGAGCCGATGCGGATGACCACGGACGCCGGACTTCCCGCGGTACGCGAAAGTCTGCATCTCGCGCTCCTCGCCAGCCCGCAGGGCGGCCCGCTGGTCGCCGACCTGGCCCAGGCGGCTGTTGACCACTACGCGCTCAACTATGCGAAACACCCGCCTCACCTCCTCTTCGAGCAGGCCCGCGAGGTCCGCCGGCTCCTGACGCCGCCACTCGAGAGCGGCGCTGCCGACGAGGGAGTGCGGCGCCAAGTGGGCTGGCTGACCGCTCTGCTGGGCAACCTCGCTTACCACCTGGACGACACCACCGGTGCCCGCGCCCACCTCGCCACCGCCGCGGCCTACGGTGCCCGGACCGGCGACCGCCGCCTGGAAGCCTGGGCCTGGGGCGCGCAGAGCATGGTGGCCCGAGCCTCCGGCCATATCGCAGCAGCCATCCAGTACGCCGAACGGGGAGCAGCCGCCGCTCCCCAGGGGCTCGTCCGCGCGCAACTGAACGCCTGGGCCCTCCTGCCGGCTCTCGCCACCGCGGGCCGCGGCGACGACGCGGACCACGCCCTCCGTACCGCGCTCAACGAACTCGACGCGGCCCGGAACCCGGAGGCCCCGGGCCGCTTCGGTTTCGACGCCGCCGAACTCGCCCTCCACCAAGCGGAGGCATATCTCCTCCTCGGCCGTGCCGCCGATGCCCGCGCACGAGCGGAGGCGTCGTTGTCGGGCTGCGCCGAGGCCACTCCCGGTTGGGCAGCGGCCGCACTGGTACTCGCCCGGGCCGAAGTACCCGACGCTCATCGGGACGCGGTCCAGCGAGCTCACAAGGTCCTGGACCGCGTCCCACCCAGCAGGCTCCGGTCCACTGCCCGCACCCGGCTCACGCACCTGGCCGACGTGCTGACCAGCCGAAGCGAATCCGCCGCCGGCAGCCTGGGCGAACGCCTGCGGACTCTGCCGCCGTCGATCGACGCGCACGGACACGCCGTCACGAGCTGACCACCGGCCCGGCCGGCCCCGAGGGCGACGGACTGAGCCCGGGAGGGGTCAGTCCGTCTTCTTCTTGCGGGAGACCGCCGTCTCCGCCATGCCGGGGAGGAAGTCCGTGAACAGCTCGTGCACCTCGTGCACGAGCGGCCGCAGGACGCGGAAGCGGGCCAGGGACACCCCGCGCGTGGTCAGCCGCGCGCCCCGGTCGGCCAGGCGGCGGGTGCGCTCGCGGCCGGGGGAGCGGTCGAAGACCCAGTAGAGGACCAGCCCCATCTGGGAGAGCCACAGCAGCTCGGGCAGGACGTCGACCAGCTCCGCCGGGACCTTCGCCTTCGAGCCGGCCAGCACCTCGCGGTGGACGTCGATGGCCGCCTCGCGCGCGTGCTCCGACTCGGCCGAGAAGGGGCTGAGGGGGCTGTCGGGGTCCGCGGCGTTCTTGAAGAACTGCGCCGCGAACTCGTGGTACGGCTCGGCGATGTCCAGCCACGCCTGGAGGACCCCGGAGATCCGCGCCTCCAGGTCGGTCTCCCGGTCCAGTACGTCGCGCACCGCCGCCTGGTGCTCGGCGGCGATCCGGTCGTAGAAGCCCTGGATCAAATGTTCCTTGCCGGCGAAGTAGTAATACGCGTTGCCGACCGAGACCCCGGCCTCGGTGGCGATGGCCCGCATCGTGGTCTTGTCGTAACCGCGCTCCTGGAAGAGCCGCATGGCGGTCTCCAGGATCAGCGTGCGGGTCTGCTCGCTCTTGGCGGGGCGGCTCTCGCTCCTGGCGGGGTGCGCCTCGTCCTTGGCCGGGCGGCTCTCGCTCCCGGCGGGGCGGGTTTCGTCCTCGGCCGGCCGGGCCTCACGCCGTGCCGGGCGGCTCTCGTCCTCGGCCGGCCGGCCCCCGTTCTCCGCTGACACGCTCTTGGCTCGCTTCGCTGGCTCTGAACGTGCCAGCAGAGCCAGCGAAGC